>JAEZBU010000171.1 GCA_023426855.1 Pseudomonadota bacterium
TCAACCGGGCCACAGTTGTCATCCCGGTGCTTGTCACCGGGATCTATCCAACTGCAGGTGTCGACGCCAGCCGAGAGATGGATCCCGGGCACAAGGCCCGGGATGACCAGGACGGGACAACATTCGACCTAAATCGGAAATGCCCCAAAGTCCCGGAAAGGCGACCTGCTCCGCCTTGATATTCCGCCTCTTTCTCGCCCGACTGATCGTCTACTGACGTCTCAAGCTTGTCAGCAGACAGCGCTTCTCTGGTGAGAGCCGCACACTGGGAGCCCACGGAGAAAGTTACGGGGCATTAACACTCAGGCGTTAACGATGAGCACCGCCTGAACGTCTGTTCCGCACCGGCACGCGACTGGGGAGTTGATGCCGGAGCGCGAATTTGGATCTTGGGGGACGAGCATTGCGTGCGCGTGGACTGGGTTTCCTGGTCGGAGCCATTGCCCTGGTGGCAGTGAGCAGCATGCTGGCACCGCGCCTGGTCGCGAACCTGTCGCAGACGCGCACGATCTCACTTTACAACATCCACAACAAGGAAACGCTGACCGTCGAGTACAAGCGCAACGGCAAGTACATCCAGAACGCAATGGACCAGATCGACTGGATGCTGCGCGACTGGCGGCGTAACGAAAAGACCAAGATGGACCCGGAGCTGATCGATCTGCTCTGGGAGGTCCACACCGAACTCGGCTCGCGCGAACCGATACACATCATCTCCGCCTATCGCTCGCGCAATACGAACAACATGCTGCGCTCGTCGCGTGGCGGACAGGCCAGCCAAAGCCGGCACATCGTCGGCAAGGCCGCGGACGTGCATTTCCCGGACGTGCCCGTCCGCCGCATTCGCTACTCGGCGCTGATCCGCGAACGCGGCGGCGTTGGATACTATCCGACGTCCGCCATTCCGTTCGTCCATCTGGACACCGATCGCGTGCGTGCCTGGCCACGGTTGCCGCGCCAGGAGCTTGCGCTGCTGTTCCCGGACGGCCGCACAAAGCATGTGCCCGCAGATGGCCGCGCGCTTGCGCCCGGCGATGCGCAGGCCGCGCGCGCGCAGAACCGCGAACTGGCGGTCGAGGTCGCGCAGGTGCATCAGCTTCGCCTGAACGCGATGAACCCCAATGCCACCCGCGTTGCCACTGCGTCTCCGCGTCCCGGCACAGCCGCGCAGCCGCAACAGCGCGTGGCGGCAGCGACGCCAACGGCCAACACACCGCGCCAGTCAGCCTGGCCCGCGGCCGAGACCAAGCGCACGCCCGCACCGCCACAGCCCAAGCTCGTCGCGGAACCGAAGATGGTCGACCGCCCCACGCGTCTCGCAGCCAGCCGTACCACGGACAGCGATCGCCAGCAGATGGCGCAGCTTGCGGCCTTGGCGAGCATGTCGAGCTTTCCCGGGCCGTCACGCGCACCTGTGGCCACGCCCGTCGCGCTCGAACGTGAGATTCCAGCCGAAACGCTCGAAAGCCTGAACAGCCCCGCGCCACCGGCCGGACAGCAGCGCATGGCGGCGCTCGATCCGCAAAGCACGGGCGAACAGCCTTCAGCGCAGGGCCGGTTCGGTTGGGGGTCTGGGTGGAGCGGCCCGACGCCGACACCCGCAGTAGAAACCACCTGGGCCGTCGCGCCTGAGTATGATGAAGAGCATCCGGAAGAACTGTCCTACAGGCCGTTCCCGATTGCGCCCTACATGACCGAAACGGCGTCGCCCGACGATCCGGCTCTGGCGCGCATGGAACATCCGGACGTCGCCAAGACGCTGGAACTTCTGGATCAGGCTGGTGAGCTTCCGCCGATGCGACTGCGTCCGGGGCAACAGGTGGCGCGGGTCCTGTGGGCGCAAGAGTTCACCGGCGAAGCGGTGCCGCTGGCGTCCGTTTTCGAGCAACGTCCGCAGGGGCCGAGCGGCTTGGCTGAACGCACCGTCCAGCTCAGCTCGCGCTGAGGCGCGCACGCCAATACCGCGGGCACAGAACACCCGCGGAACCTTCCAATGACTGAGAGAAATGCAATCCGACGCGCAGCGCAAAACGGCTGCGCGGGGCGGCTTTATTCAGCCGCCATCATCTGGCTGCTGTCGACATCGCCATCCAGCATGCCGAGCGCATGCAGATAGACCTCGAGGATCGCTTCCTCTTCCTGCCGGTCGGTCTTGCTCTTCTTGCGCAGACGCAGCACCTGACGCAGCGCCTTCACGTCGAAACCGACGGCTTTGGCTTCCGCGAACTTGTCCTTGATGTCGTCGGAGAGGGCCTTCTTTTCCTCTTCGAGCCGTTCGATCTGTTCGATGAACTGGCGCAACTGGTTCTGCGCCGCGCCCTGAAGCGTGGTCATCACTTATACCCCGTCAATTGATCCGCAAACTCGAACGCCGACATCCCTCACGCCGCCGCCATTCGCACCGCGCCGCGCTGACTTGGCGGCACACCGGAAAATAACGCTAACCGCCCGACGTGGCCTCAGCAAGGCGATGACAGCAGGTCAGACGAGTTATCCCCGCAACCCACCGCCACGCTCCTGAGAGCTTGATCTGCGGCTTCACGGCAACGCCCTTCTCCCGCCGCAAGGCCCACGAACGCGACCAGGCGGTCGATCAATGCCGATGCGGACTAGCCTTGTCGAACGCCGCCTGCTGCTCCGGCGTCGCCTCTTTCTGATATTTGGCCTGCCAGTCCTTATAGGGCATGCCGTAGATGGTCTCGCGCGCCTCGTCCTTGCTGATCGCATGTCCGGAGGCACTCGCCGCCTCCTGATACCAGTTGGACAGGCAGTTGCGGCAGAACCCCGCGAGGTTCATCAGGTCGATGTTCTGGACATCGGTGCGCGTGCGCAAATGCGCGACGAGCTTGCGGAAGGCCGCAGCCTCCAGCTCTGTGCGTGTCTTGTCGTCAATATCCGCCATGGCATTCCTCACAGAAGGCTCCGCTGACCCTCCATTTACATAGGCATGCCTGGCCGCGCTGTCAGCATGTGCAGCCGACGACGGTCGCGGCAGGTTGAGGTGCAGATCAGGCCGGCTGGCAAGGCTCTGCATCAGGCCGGTCAGCCGTTCGGCCCAAGCGGTCTGTCCGTCGAGGTCGCGGATAAGATCCTGGCGAATTTCGATAATCGCATGCGGCAGGCCGCGACTCGTGCCGTGCTGCCACATCGTATCGCCCCTGAGACGGCCGGTATAAGGCTCGTTGTCGCCAACGATGAGATCGTTCTGCGCATACAGTGCTTCCAGCAACGGCACGGCAAATCGCCGGTCCTGATCCCACAGCACGCCGGCATGCCAGGGCCGCGAGACACCCTTCCAGCTTTCCGTGAAGCTATGGATCGACAGGATCGTCGGCGTGGTTCCCGTGGCGAGGCAGGCGTCAATCACGCGGCTCACCGCCTGATGATACGGCCGATGATAAAGTTGCAGCCGCTTCTCGCGTTCCTCCGCCGTCAGCACGCGGTTGCCCGGCACGATAGCGCCGTCCGACAGCCGCATGATCAATGTCGGATCATCCTCGCCGCGGTTGATATCGATCAGCAAACGCGAATAGTGCGACATCACGGCCGGCACACCCAGCGCACGCGCCATCTGACGCGTTATCTCGGCGGCGCCGATGTCGTAGGCGATGTGACGCTTGAGCTGGCTTTCATCGAGGCCGAGCGTGCCATAGCCGGGGGGAAATGCGTTGTCGGCATGATCACACAGGATGATCAGGCCAGCGTCGGCCCGACCCGCCACAACGGTATAAGTTTCCGTCCGCGCCGGATCGACCATCGGCCCCGCTGTGTCCCGCATGTGATTGCATTGTCCCTTGGCTACCGTCGGGACATCATCCAGCCTTGACGCGACAAAGCCAATCCCGGCAGATGAACGCACCCCCGGCAACGACCACGCATCAGCCTCAACAAGGATCTCCGGTGACCACATCCAGCGCCCACATCACCCCCGGAGAACAACGCGCCACGCTGCTCAAGATGTACGAAGCGGCGGTGGCGCGCGCGCATCCCGCGCGCTGCCTGCCGCAGCATCTGCCTTCGGTGCCGGATAACGGCCGCATCGTCATCGTCGGAGCCGGCAAGGCTGCGGCAGCCATGGCAGTCGCCGCTGAGGAGTTCTACCGCCAGCAGGGCCAGTCGGATCGCGTCGCAGGGTTCGTGACGACGCGGCATGGCTACGCGCTGCCCACCCAACAGATCGAGATCGTCGAAGCCGGGCATCCGGTGCCTGACGCCAACAGCGCGGCATCGGCCGAACGCGCGCTGAAGCTGGCAGCCAGCGCAGGGCCAAACGATATCGTGCTGGTGCTGCTGTCCGGCGGAGCATCGGCCCTGTGGACCGCGCCCGTGGCCGGCGTCAGCTTCGACGCCAAGCAGGCACTGACCAAGCAGCTCCTGAAGTCCGGCGCGCGCATCAACGAGATGAACTGCGTCCGCAAGCATCTGTCGCGTATCAAGGGCGGCAAGCTGGCAGCCGCCGTGTATCCGGCCAAGATGCTGACACTGGCGATTTCCGATGTGCCCGGCGACGAGCCAGCAACCATTGGCTCCGGCCCGACTGTCGGCGACCCGACGACACTGGCCGATGCGCGCGAAGTGCTGGCGCGGTTTTCGGTGACGCCGCCCTCCGAGATCGCAGCCGCGCTGAACGATCCTGCCAACGAAACGCTGAAACCCGGCGCCGGCGCGCTGGCCAGCGCCAGCTACCAGTTGATCGCCGCGCCGCACATGTCGCTGGAAGCCGGCGCGGAAATCGCGCGGGCGGCGGGCTATCGCGTCGAGATCCTCGGCGATGCACTGGAAGGGGAAGCGCGCGATATCGGCAAAGCCCACGCCGAGCTGGCGCTGAAGGCGCGCGCGGCTGGAGAGCGGGTTGCCATCCTGTCGGGCGGAGAACTGACGGTGACGGTGCGCGGCAACGGCGCGGGTGGTCCGAATCAGGAATACGCCCTCGGCCTGGCGATCGGGCTCGACGGTGCACCGGGTATCGCGGCCCTGGCAGCCGATACCGACGGCGCGGACGGCGGTGCCGGCAATGCCGACGATCCGGCCGGCGCGATGGTATTTTCCAACAGTTTGTCACGGGCCGCGGCGCTCGATCTCAAAGCCGCCACGTTCATGGCCAACAACGACTCCTCCAACTTCTTCCGTCAACTGCACGATCTGGTCGAATGCGGGCCCACGCAGACCAACGTCAACGATTTCCGCGCCATTCTGGTCGATCCCTGACCAACGCACTTCACTAACTCGGCTATAGAGGATCGGTAGCGCTCAGGCATGGCTCAAGGCATTGCGAACACGCGGTTTTCCGTGAACACGATGATTGATCGAGCTTATCGGGTTTTTTTGCCCCAAAAGGCTGTCCACGGACTGCTTTGTTTTCTCGCAGTTGGTGTGATGTTCATATCGGGCGCGCCTGCCGCCCGTGCCGACCTCAAGATGTGCAACGCCTCGTCGAGCCGGGTTGGCGTAGCGATCGGCTATCAGGACGCCAAGGGCTGGTCCACTGAGGGCTGGTGGAACGTTGCCGCGCAGTCCTGTGAGACGCTGCTCAAAGGGGCCGTACCCAGCCGCTTCATCTACGTCTATGCTATCGACTATGACCGGGGGGGTGAGTGGGCCGGCACGAATTTCATGTGCACCCAGGATAAGTCTTTCGCGATCCGAGATGTTAGGGATTGCCAGCGTCGGGGTTATCGGCGTACGGGCTTCTTTGAAGTCGATACGGGCGATGCCAAGGACTGGACCATTCGCCTCACCGACCCCGAGGAAGTTGCTGGAGCAAAGGCAGCCAAATGAGGCGCAAGCGTAGGGTCAAGATTGTTGCGACGCTGGGACCGGCATCCTCGGATCCGGATATGCTCGAACGTCTGTTCGAAGCCGGTGTTGACGTCTTCCGCATCAACATGAGCCACACGTCGCACGAAACGGCGCGCAAGCTGCACGCCACCGTGCGCAATGCCGAGGTTCGTTTCAAGCGGCCGATCGGCATTCTATGCGATCTGCAGGGTCCGAAATTCCGTGTCGGCGAGATCGAAGGCGGTCGCGCTTTCATCCCGGAAGGCTCGATATTCCGCTTCGATCGCGAAGAGGTAGCCGGATCGGCCGAACGCGTATTCCTGCCGCACGCCCAGATTTTCGAAGCCGTCGAGCCGGGCCACAACCTCCTGCTCGACGACGGCAAGATGCGCATGCGCGTGGTTGACCGCAGCGTGCGCGAGATCACGGCCGAGGTTATCGTCGGCGGTGCGTTGGCCAGCCGCAAGGGCATCGCCATGCCCGACAGCATCCTACCGATCAATCCGATCACCGAAAAGGATCGCGCCGACCTCGACTACGCGCTGCGGCTTGGCGTCGACTGGATCGCGCTGTCGTTCGTGCAGCGTGGCGAAGACCTGGTGCTCGCCCGCCGCCTGATCGGTCAGGGCGCGGCGATCATGGCCAAGATCGAAAAGCCGTCCGCTATCGCGGACCTCGATGCCATCATCGCGGCCGGTGACGGCGTCATGGTGGCGCGCGGCGACCTCGGCGTCGAAATGCCGGTCGAGCGCGTGCCGGGCCTTCAGAAAGAGATCACCCGCAAGGCGCGTGATGCCGGCAAGCCGGTCGTCGTCGCAACGCAGATGCTGGAGAGCATGATCTCGTCGCCGGTGCCGACACGAGCCGAAGTATCGGACGTCGCGACTGCCGTGTTCGACGGCGCTGACGCCATCATGTTGTCCGCGGAATCCGCTGCCGGCCAATTCCCCATCGAAGCGGTCAGCATGATGGATCGCATCGCCATCGAGGTGGAGAGAGACCCCAGCTACGACGCGCTGGTGCACGCCACGCAGACCATCCCGCAAGCTACCGGTGCTGACGCCGTCGCGGCTGCGGTTCACAAGATTGCCGACACGATGCATCTGTCGGCCATCATCTGCTATACGGCCACCGGCTCGACGGCCCTGCGCGTGGCACGCGAACGTCCCGGTCTGCCCGTGATCGGCTTGACACCCGTGCTCTCCACAGGACGCAAGCTGGCTGTCGTCTGGGGCATCCATGCAGTGCTGACGAGCGATCCGGAAAACCTCGCGGACATGGTTCACAAGGCCTGCCAGATCGCCTTCGAGGAACAGTACGCGGCGGCTGGCGAAGGCGTGATCATCACGGCAGGTGTACCGCTCGGCTCGCCTGGTGCCACCAACATGGTGCGCATGGCGTTCCTGGACGACAACGGCGCGCCCATCGCCGAAGGCGGCTAAGCTTCCAAGGCGGAACCGCGCATCCATAGACACGATTTGGCAGGGCGCTTCGGCGCCCTTGCTTGTTTTCGAGGGGAACGCATCGCGGTGCTTGCGCCGTCAAGACACCGTTTGAAAAGGCGCGGCAAGCATCACCACGGACGTGGATCGCGGACCTTCGCTGGCATGGCGGATGACGTGTAACGGCTCACGATACCACGCTCGGCGAGCCAATCCGCGCCGGTCACTCGCGGAACTGCCGTGCCTCAGCAGCGCCTGGAGTCCTTCCGATTCCGATGGAACGGAGACGTCAACCGAGCCACAGTTGTCATCCCGGTGCTTGTCACCGGGATCCATCCAACTGCACCTGTCGACGCCAGCCGTGAATAGATCCCGGGCACAAGGCCCGGGGTGACCAGGATGGGCAACATTCGACCTAAATCGGAAATGCCCTAGATGCCCTGCCCGCCGACCTCGCGCTCCAGATCGTCAACGGCCTGCTTGGCGCCTTGTGCGAAAGGATGCACGTCGAGCAAACGCTGATACGCCGTCAGCGCGCCTTTCTTCTCGCCGATCTCGCGCAGGATGTGGCCCAGAGCGCCAAGCGCGCGGTAATGGTTAGGATCGAGCGCCAGCGACCGGCGCAGATCGCCCACAGCGCGCTCGACGTCCCCTTCCAGATAGAGCACATGCGCCCGCTGGCTCCAGCCTTCCGCATAATCGGGGGCCTGCTCGACAACCGCGTCGAACATCTGCAATGCCAGCGCCGGGTTCTTATCCTCGACAGCCTTCAGCGCGCGGGCCATCAGCACGGTGACGGTATCGCTGCCCGATACAGCCCATAGCCGGACGATTGCCAGACTGGTTTTCTGAGACGCCTGCTCGTCCTCCGCCGTCGCGAGCAGAGCGTACAGGTTGTCGAGCATCTTGGCGCGCTCGGTAGCGCTATCGGGGATCGTCTCGGCGATCTGCGGCGGCTTGGCCTCGGCTTCGTCGCCCTCGGGCGCCGCGTCCGGCGTCTCGGTCGCCGGTGGCACATTCTGCGGTTCCGGCGTCTGCGCCAGCACTGGCCAGGTCGCGAACACAAACAACGCCACGAGCGCTCCGCTCATAGCGTTAACCAATCGTGAAGTGTAGGAGCTACGCATGCGCGCACAATAAGATGCCCTGACCTGGTGGTCAAAGCTCCAATGCGGCATAAGCGATTTGTCGCCGTGCGTCAGAGGCCGGGGCACGCAGAGCGCGTGCTCAGCCCGACAGCCGATCAGCCCTGGCGGGCCTTGAAGCGGCGCTGCGTCTTGTTGATGATGTACACGCGGCCCTTGCGACGGACAACGCGGTTATCACGATGGCGCGAGCGCAGCGACTTGAGTGAATTCTTGACTTTCATGGCACGTCCGTAGCCCTCGGGCCGAAGGCCACGCAGGTCCTCTAGTCAATCTGGAATAGCCCAAGAGGGCAGGAAAACCCGCCCGCAAACTTCCGGGGCACAAGGACCACAAAACAGGCGCATCAGTCAAGCCTGGATTGCCACTTTCAGACAGAAGCCGACTTGTCCGCGCCACTTTCACACACTGTCAACGTCTCGAAGCTTGCGCGTGCGACGTTGCGTCCGCATAAGGTCCAATCGGCCATGTGGGAGAGACACAATGCGCCTGCACGACTTCAAAGTCCTGACCTTCGACTGCTACGGCACCCTGATTGACTGGGAAACCGGAATGACGAAGGCGCTGCAGCCGCTCGTCGCGCGCGCTGGTCGCAATCTGAGCCGCGACCAGATTCTGGAAGCGCACGCACGGCACGAATCCCAGCAGCAGCTTGTTACTCCAGCCAAGCGCTATAGCGACTTGCTAGCCGTGGTCTACAAGCGGCTTGCGGAGGAATGGGGCACACCCGCGGCCTGGTCGGAATGCCTGGCCTACGGCCAGTCGATCGGCGATTGGCCTGCCTTCCCGGACTCGGCAGACGCGCTCGCTTATCTGAAACAGCACTACAAGCTGGTCATCCTGTCGAACGTCGACAACGAAAGCTTCGCGCTCAGCAATCTGAGGCTGAAGGTGGAATTCGACGCGATCTATACGGCCGAGGATATCGGTTCCTACAAGCCTGCGGCCGGCAACTTCGCCTATATGCTGGACAAGCTGGCGACGCTCGGCGTGCAGAAAAACGAAATCCTGCACACCGCCGAAAGCCTGTTTCATGACCATGCCCCGGCCAACGCGATCGGCCTGGCGTCCTGCTGGATCCATCGCCGGCATGCTGAAGGCGGGTTCGGCGCAACGATGACACCAGCGCTGATGCCGCGCCATGATTTCCGCTTCACCAGCATGGGCGAGATGGCCAACGCGCACCGCTCTGAAGCCCACTAGCCGCCACGCTCGCCGAAAGGATTTGCGCTGATGGAAACCCTGCTACCCCTGGCGCAAGCTGTCGCGAACCGTCTTCGCGCACGCGGCGAGACAATCGCCGTATCCGAATCCTCGGCGGGTGGATTGATCAGCGCCGCCCTGCTCTCCCAGCCCGGCGCCTCGGCCTACTTTCTCGGCGGCGGCGTGGTTTACACGGCGCAGGCCCGCAGTGCGCTGCTGGGCATCACCGAAACTGACATGATCGGAATGCGCTCTGCCAGCGAGCCTTATGCCGCGCTGCTGGCGCGAACGGTTCGCACGTGTCATGGCGCAACGTGGGGACTTGCCGAAACCGGCGCCACCGGCCCGACTGGCAACCGCTATGGTGATCCGGCTGGTCATGCCTGCATCGCTATCAGCGGCCCGGTCGAACGCGTCCTGACATTGCGGACTGGCAATGCCGACCGGCAGAAGAACATGCGCGCGTTCGCAGCCAAGGCATTGGAAACGCTGGCTGAAGCCCTGAGCTGAAACCGAGGTATCGGCTTACGATCAGCGTGCCAGCATGGCCCGGCGCAACCCGGCCCCATCGAGATCGGGCGACCGCGCAGCTTCCTCCGCCGCACGCGCAGCAAGACGCGCTGCCGCTGCCAACGCGGGCGCAACCTGCGCGGGGCCACCATCGAACCCCGGCGCTTCCGTACCGCCCTCATCGGCAGGCACGGCCAGCACATTGGGCAAGCCCAGAGCCGACGGATAAGTTTTCTGATCAGCCGAACCGCTCACCGCCGCGACGACGATGAGAAGCTGCGCAAAGTGCTCCGCAGCCTGCCGGAATATCTCCCACTGCTCATGCGCCGAGCTGCTGATTGTCAGCAAAACGACCCGCGCCGGAGTCTGGCCAGCGAATGCGAGCCCCCGCGCCAGGCCCATCGCATTTTCCGGATCGATGCGCACTGGCACCAGCCGGACGTCGGGTGACGATTTCAGCAGCAGGTTTGCGGTCGCCGTAGCATCGCCGCCATGCGCCTCCGGCGCGGCGCCGTTGGTGACGTCGAACGGACGGTTGTCGGAATCAACGAAATCCCAGCCGATGATGTCGCCTTCTCCGTCACGAGCCAGACGTTCCGCGATGCCGGGCTGGGTGTAGTTAACGCCAACGGAGAGCAGCACGACCGGGACACCGCCGGCCATACGCCCGACCGGCACCGCGGGATCTTTGTCCTGCGCCATTGCAGGCGCCACCAGGGCCAGTATCATCGCGATCACGAGAGAAAGCCGGCGCTTCATCACTGAATCAAGCCCCTTTGCTCTCGGACGCAACGCCAGCCAGCGTCAGAACCCCCGCGATATGCTCCGCTATCGCAGCAATATCGTCCAACTCAAACACCGGCACGGACGCCCGCGCCACCGCATGATCGGCCGCGATGGCAATGATATTCGCGTCGGTATCGGCCAGCGGCTCGCGCGTTGCCGCCTGCAATCGGCGCACCTCGACCTTCGGGATTGGCGCTGACTTGTAACCCTCGACAATGATCAGATCGCACGGCCCGAGCATTGTCAGCACGTCGGCCAGATCCGGCTCGCGATCCGCGCCAAGGTCTGCAACGACGATTGTCCGCCCCGGCGAAATCAGCGCGGTTTGCACGGCTCCGGCTTGTCTGTGCCTGGCGCTATCCGTTCCGCTGTCATCCAGACTGACGGTGTGGTGCGCATGTTTGACGGTCGCGACCCTCAGACCACGGCGCGCGAATTCCTCGACCAGTCGCACGACCAGTGTCGTCTTGCCGGAGCTCTTCCAGCCTGCAATTCCGACGACAGGCGGCGGCTCGGATCGCGACATTCAGGCCTCACCCCTGTTCTCGATCAGCGCGCACGCTTCATCCAACTCAAGCGGTGTATTGGCGTTGAAGAATGGATCGATCATACGCCCGTGGAAGCGCAGCAGCGGAAAATCCACCACCACGTTATCGTGCGCCAGCACCCAGTCGAGGACTTTGCGGTCGCCCGCTTTCAGGTGGGCTTCCAGACCATCCGCGAGCGACACCGGCCACAGACCAATCACCGGATGGGTCCGCCCCTGCGATGCCGCGACCGCGATCCGACCGGGCGCTGCGTCCGCACCTGCGAGAAGCCGGCTTGCCAGATCCAGCGGCAGGAATGGCGCGTCCGTCGAGGTCGTCACGATCCATCGCGCGTCAGGCGTCGCCGATCGTGCCCACATCATGGCGGCGTGGATACCCGCCAGCGGCCCTGCGAAACCGCCGATGCTGTCTGCTACGACGGGCAGGTCGAATGGCGCAAATCGAGCCGGATCGCCATTGGCGTTGATCAACAGTGTGCCGACCTGCGGCTGCAGCCGTTCGATCACGTGCATCAGCAAAGGGCGGCCGGCAAGATCACGCAGGCACTTGTCGCCGCCGCCCATCCTGCGCGACAGGCCGCCGGCGAGCAGAACGCCGGTCAGCATGCGGGATGGATCGGAAACGGCCATTTGCTGGACTTTCAATCGCGACGCCGGATGGCAACGGATGTAATCCGGGCGGCAGAGGGTCGCAAGCGCCGCAAATGGCCGAATGCATCCGCTATCGGCCGTGACTTCCGCATGCGCCCCTGCCAAAATGCTCGGCAAAACGCCGGGCTGCCTGGGCACGATGCACAGAGGCCCGCTACACGGATGCTCCTGGGAGATCGCTGATGGCGGTGACGAAGACGCAGGTCCTTGATGAACTGCGCCGGGTGAAAGGCCCGAACCTCGAAGGCAATATTGTCGAACTCGGCTTGGTCTCCGAGATCCTGCTGAAGGACGAGCGGGTCTATTTCTCGATCACCGTTCCCGCCGAGCGCGCCAACGAGTTGGAGCCTTTGCGTCAGGCCGCCGAACAGGTCGTCAGTAAGATTGCGGGCGTCAAAGGGGTTACCGCGGTGCTGACGGCGGAGGCGGCTGGCGGTGCGGGCCGGCCGGCGCCACAGCGATCGAGCGGCGGCCATACGGCCGAACATCCCCGCGTACAGCAGGCGCGTGCGCAGGCGACGGCAGCGCAAGCCGGCACGCCGGCTGGCGGTCCCGCAACCCAGCGCCCGCAGGCCGGCGGCGCGCGTCAGGCCCCTGGCGTGCCCGGCGTCAAACATCTCATCGCCGTCGCCTCCGGCAAAGGCGGGGTCGGCAAGTCCACCACCGCGGTCAATCTCGCGCTTGGGCTGCGCGCCCTCGGCCTCAAGGTCGGCATTCTCGACGCTGACATTTACGGACCATCGCAGCCCCGCCTGCTCGGCCTGAGCGGACGGCCGCAGGTTGCGTCAGGCAAGACGCTGAAGCCGATGCAGGGCTATGGGCTGGAAGTGATGTCGATGGGATTCCTGGTCGAGGAAGGCACCCCGATCATCTGGCGTGGTCCGATGGTGGTTTCGGCGCTGAATCAGATGCTGCGCGAAGTGACCTGGGGCGATCTCGATGTCATGGTCATCGACATGCCGCCCGGCACTGGCGACGTCCAGCTCACCATTGCGCAGCAGGTGCCGCTGTCCGGCGCGATCATCGTATCAACACCGCAGGATCTGGCGCTGATCGACGCGCGCAAGGGCCTGAACATGTTCCGCAAAGTCGATGTGCCGGTTCTCGGCATCATCGAGAACATGAGCTACTTCCTGTGCCCCAAGTGCGGCGAGCGCGCTGACGTGTTCGGCCATGGCGGCGCGCGTGATGAGGCCGAAAAGCTCGGCCTGCCGTTCCTCGGTGCGGTGCCACTGCACATGGAAATCCGCGAACGGTCGGACTCGGGGCAACCCGTCGTCGCGTCCAATCCGGACAGTGGCCACGCGCAGGCTTATCGCGAGATCGCTGCGCGGGTTTGGGACGAGGTGCTGACCTCTCAGGGTAATCGCGTCAAGCCGCCGGCGCTCGATGTCAGCCCGGCCAGCGACGCGCTGAAGATACGCTTCGAGGGGGGTGATACCTATGAGCTGTCGGCCGAAATGCTGCGCGTGATGAGCCCGTCTGCCGAGGTGCAGGGCCACAGTCCCGAGCAGCGCGTGACGGTAGCGCGCAAGCGCAACGTCAAGATCAAGGAGCTGCGTCCGGTCGGCAATTACGCAGTGCGCATCGCGTTCGACGACGGCCACGACACCGGCCTTTACACCTGGCCGTACCTTGAGCTTCTCGGTCAGCAGAAGGACAAGCGTTGGGCCGGCTACCTGGCTGAGTTGCAGGAAAAAGGGCTCAGCCGCGGGTAAGCCCCTTATCTCGTTGTGTGGAGAGAACGCTTAGGCGTTCTCCAAGCCGCCGAGAGAGCTGCCCGTCGGGTCAGCGCTCAGCCTTGCAATCAACGCGTCAATTTCGGCCTGCGAGAAGTTGGCGACCCGCCGCTCCAGCAGCGACATGAGATGCGCGCGGGAAGTCACGAGCAGGTTCTGGCTCAATTCCTGAGGTGATTTGTCGAAGGAGAACCGACTTGGTTCCTCCTGAAAGCCAATTCCGGCTGATGCTGGCCCACGATTGGCTGCATTGCCAGGGCCAGGAGAAAATCCCGTGTCGCTCGTTGCGGATGTCAGTCCGGCGGCGACATCGCCACCACTCACCAACATGTCGACGCGCACATTGAGCACATCGGCCATTTTGCCGAGCATCGCGACACTGGGCTCGACCTCCCCGCGCTCCCACCGGGTATAGCGGTTTTCGTCGATCTCGAGCGCTTGCGCGAAGGCGCGCGCCGTGCGGTAACCGCGCAGCACACGAAGTTGCTTCAGTCTCGTTGCAAACGCGGAAGATCCCTGCCGCTCAGCGGGTTGTTCTCTTCCGCTCTCCGTTTTTCCGTCCATACTGCGAGACTTGCGGACTTGCGATGCGGAAATCACGGGAATTTAGAGAAGACTGTAGACTAAAATCGCATATAATCTTCATAAAATGATATATTGATCAACGTTCACGCAAAATAGTGTCCGATTGTGGCCTGAGAAGCGCGTCATCGCACAGATACTTCACGCACTTCCGATCGCCACACCGGCAGCGAACACAATGAGCCCACCAACCACCACCTCGAACGCTGCCTGCAGGAACTTCGTATCCATGTAGCGCGCCCGGATCCAGGCGATGACCCAGAGCTCGATCATGACAACGAAGATCGCCACTGTCGTCGCCGTCCAGAAATCGGAGATGAGGTAGGGCAGCGTATGGCCGACACCGCCGATGGTGGTCATGAGCCCGGTGATCGTGCCGCGGATCCATGGCCGCCCCCGGCCTGTCATCGATCCGTCGTCGGACAAGGCTTCTGCAAAACCCATCGAGATGCCCGCGCCCACCGATGCGGCCATACCCACCAGAAAGGTTTCCCAAGTGCTGTGGGTGGCAAACGCCGCCGCAAACAACGGCGCCAGCGTTGAAACCGACCCATCCATGAGCCCGGCTAGGCCAGGCTGCACGACTTGCAGCACGAAAACACGGCGTTGCGCTTCGGTTTCCTGGGCCTGGGCATCTCCGTCGAGATGCGTTTCGCCGAGTTGCTGGGCGAGCGAAATATGGTCGCGCTCCGCTGCCGCCAGATCGCCAAGCAGCCGTCGCACCGACGCGTCTGTCGTCCGGGTCAGTGCCTGTTCATAGAACCGCCGCGTCTCGTACTCGATGGCCTCGGCCTGCGCGCGCACCTTGTCCAGCCCGAGCGGCTGAACCAGCCAGATCGGCTGATGCTTGACGAAACCTTTGACGTCCTGGCGCCGTATGAGCGGAATATGGTCTCCGAATTTGCTCTGAAACAAGTCGATCAGCCAGCGACGATGGACATTCTCCTCGTCCGCCATCTCCTTGAAAACTTTGGCGGAAGCGGGAAAGTTGTCGGACAGCGCATAGGCGTATTCGGCATAGATACGGCCGTGCTCTTCCTCGAGCGATATCGCCAGGGCCAGGATTTCCTTTTCCGTCAGCTCCGCAAACGTTCGCAAAACGACCTCATGCCTCTCCAGATCACTCCCCACGCATTTAATTAGAATAATTCTAAATATTCAAGGCGAGATTTGCGGGTGACGGACGTGGCTGTGGAGAGACTTGGGATGGCTGAGGCGAGGCTTCGTGGGCGTGGCGGGCTCGGTAAACCAGGTGATGGCTAGGTCGGGAAGACCCGAGTTCACGATAGGGCGCGGACTAGTCGTAAGGACTGCACCCGTTCCAAATCGTGCCGAGGTCGGTCACGACCTCATTGGCGCGCGGCACCGGGTACGGCATTGCTGCGATCCGAAAACTGCGCGCGCACCCGCGCCGAACTGGAAAGCCCCTAAACCGCCGGCTGCGGCGCGGGTGGCGACTGCAGTATCGTCTCCTGCCCAGGGCTCGGATGCCGCGGCACCAGCAATGCCAGAAGCAGCGACGCCGTTGCGATCACCACGCCGAGCCAGAAGATGATCGACGGATTGCCCATGCCGAGCAGTCCGAACGTCACGGGAATGAACACCGCCGCGATGTGGTTGATGGTGAACGACACCGACGCCGTCGC
>JAEZBU010000195.1 GCA_023426855.1 Pseudomonadota bacterium
TCCCGGGCATGACCGCCAACGTGCAGATCGTGACGGCGGAGAAAGACAACGTGCTGCGTGTTGCCAATGATGCGCTGCGCTTCCGGCCGCGGGATCGCGCCGCGACCGAGACGGCGCAGCGCGGTGACCGGCAACAGCGCGGTGGCGGCGGGCAGATGATGGCGCAGTTGACGAGTGCGCTGAACCTCACCGACGAACAGGCCGCGATCGTAACGGAGGCCTTTGCCAAGATGCGCAGCCAGCGCAGCGGCAGCGCCGGCGCGGGTGGTCCTGGCGCGATGCCGGGCTTCGGTCCGCCGCCGGCCGCAGCGCAGAGCGATCGCGACGGCCGTTCGCGCTATGTTGCGCGCATCGAGCAGATCGTGGCGCCGATCCTGACAGCCGAGCAGCGGCCGCTGCTGGAAGCCTGGAAGCAGGAGCGCGCCAGCACTCGCAGCGCCACCGTTTGGGTTCAAGAGCCTGGCGGAAACATCGAAAGCCGTTTCGTGCGGCTCGGCATCGCGGACGATCAGTTTGCCGAAGTTATCGGCGGCAATCTCGAAGCCGGCGACCGGCTGGTCACGCGGGCACGCGAGGTCCGCAAATGAGCAGCGTTGAGGCGGCCAACGGCGTACGCCCGACCGCGTCGCTGCTAAGCGCCAGCGGCGTGTCGAAGATCTACAACATGGGCGATCAGACGTTGCGCGCGCTGGATAACGTTTCGCTGGAAATCGGCGATGGCGAGTTCGTCGCGATCATGGGGCCGTCGGGTTCGGGCAAATCGACGATGATGAACCTGATCGGCGCGCTCGACGTGCCGACATCCGGCGCGCTCGCGATCGACGGCCGCGTTATCTCGACCATGTCGTCGGACGAACTGGCGATCCTGCGCAACCGCACCATAGGTTTCGTGTTCCAGCAGTTCAACCTGCTGCCGCGCACGCCGGCGCTGCGCCAGGTCATGCTGCCGCTGCTCTATACAAGTCCGAAACCCGACAATGCCGAGGATATGGCCAGGCGCAGGCTGGAGCAGGTGGGGCTGGGCAATCGCCTGGACCATCATCCGCGCCAGTTGTCGGGCGGCCAGCAGCAGCGCGTCGCGATCGCACGCGCCCTGGTCAACAATCCGAAAATCCTGCTCGCTGACGAGCCTACCGGCGCACTCGACAGCCGCACCTCGACGGAAATCATGCAGCTGTTCTGCCAGCTCAACGAGGAGGGCATCACGGTCGTGATCGTCACCCACGAGCCGGATGTCGCTGAGTTCGCGCGCCGCAAGATCACCTTCCGAGACGGCCACATCGTTGAGGACACCCAGCAGGCCGGTTTCACGAGGAGGGCCGCCGAATGACTGTCACCGACAGCTTCTCGATTGCGCTCTCGGCCCTGCGCACCAACCTGCTGCGCTCGGTGCTGACGACGCTTGGCATCATAATCGGCGTCGGCTCGGTGATCATCATGGTCGCCGTCGGGTCCGGCGCGCGCAGCGAGATCGACAAGCAGATCAACGCGCTGGGCTCCAACATGCTGGTCGTGTTTCCAGGTTCCTCGCGGGTCATGGGCCGCCACAGCGGTGCCGGCACGCGCATTCCGCTGGCCGAGGGCGATCTGCAGGCCATTCGCGACAAGATCCCGGAAGTCGTCGCCATTTCGGGCATGCTGCAAGGCAGCGCGCCGGTGGTGTACGGCAATATGAACTGGACGACATCGATTGGCGGCGTTCACGAAGGATTTCTCTCCGTGCGTGACTGGCCGGTGGCGCTCGGTCGCGAGATGAACAGCCAGGATGTCCGCACCGGCGCGCGCGTGGCGATCCTCGGTACAACGGTCGCGGAGCGCTTGTTCGGCTCCGGCACGGATCCGATTGGCGCCAGCATCCGTATCACCAACGTGCCGTTCACGGTCATCGGCGTGCTGCAGGCCAAGGGCCAGTCGAGCTTTGGCCGCGATCAGGACGATACCATCTTCCTGCCGATGACGGCCGCGCGCGGGCGCATCGTCGGGCGCAGTCAGGTCGTCAACGATCAGGTCGGGCAGATCTTCGTGAAGCTCGAAAACGGCGCCGACCTGACCGTGGCGCAGGATGAGATGGAGCAGGTATTGCGCCAGCGCCGCCGCATCCAGCCCGGCGCGGAGGACGATTTCAGCGTGCGCAATCTCGCCGAGACCATGAAGGCGCGCACGGCTGCATTGTCGACCATGAGCTGGCTGCTGGGGGCGACGTCGGCCATCTCGCTGATCGTCGGCGGCATCGGCATCATGAACATCATGCTGGTGGCGGTGACGGAGCGCACGCGCGAGATCGGGCTCAGAATGGCGGTCGGCGGACGGCGGCGCGATATCCTCACCCAGTTCCTGGTGGAGGCCGTAACCCTGAGCCTGCTCGGCGGCGCGATCGGGGTGGCGATTGGTGTTGGCGGCTCGGCGATCGTGGCGTTCTCGGCGGAATGGCCGATCCTGATCAATGTCGAGGCTGTGATGATCGCCATGGCGGCGGCGGGCCTGACCGGTATCGTGTTCGGGTTCTTTCCGGCGCGGCGCGCCGCGCCGCTCAACCCGATAGATGCTCTGCGCAGCGAATAACGGTTGCAGTTCGATACGCAGGCTAACGCAATATTAAGCATGACCGGGCTTCATGGGACGCAACATGCGTTCAGTTGGAGTTCTGGTCATGCGTTTGTCGAAGTGCGCTTTTACGCCTCGCTCGGCTGTGCGCCGGGCATTTCCCCTGATCCCCGCCATCGCTGCCCTTGCGCTCGCCGGATGCCAGACCACGCAATCGGGTGGTTATGCCGGCGGCTACGACTACGGCGCCCAGCACCGTGTTGTGATGGAAGACGATGGCCTGCCCGCCCAGACGCCGCCGCTGCGCCGCCAGACGTCGGAACCGGACGATCCGAGCGAGCCGTTCAGCCCCAATTACGGTCCGACCGCTGACCCGCGCAGCGCGCCGGTCCGCCAGCCCGTTCCGCAGCGACCGCCATCCAAATCGCGCACGCAGTTCGCGAGCGTTGCGACCACGGATTAATGCATAACAGCCATGTCCATTTACCTTATGCCGGGCGAGCGCATAAGGCCTTGGAACTCTGAGAAAAACTACCTATGTCCAGGGGAATGCCCGGGGAATTCTTTAGGTAGGCCAGCATTTGTCGGTCAGTGTGCCGAGGGTGCTGATCAACGTTCAAGGAGGCACGTATGAGAGGACGACTGCTGTCATTAGCGGCTGCAGCAGCGGTTTGTATGTTGGCGATGCCGAGCATGGAGGCAAGAGCCTCCGCGGCAGCAAACGTACCAGCGCTCAAGTCTGACAGTTCCGCGGTAACGCAAGTCCGCAGCCATAGGCACTACCGTGGCGGCCGTCACTTCAGGGGGCATCGCGTCTATCGGCATCGTTCGTTCCGGCCGCGCGTTGCCTACGGTCATCGCTACGTCGGGCCGCGCCGCATTCATCGCCACCACCGCTATCACCGTCGTTATCGCGGTCCGCGGTTCGCGGTGTATGGTATCCCGCGCTATTACGGCTATTACGGCTACTACGGCTATCGCCGGTCGTGCGGTTGGTTGCACCGCCGTGCGATCAACACCGGCAGCCGCTATTGGTGGAAGCGGTATCGCGCTTGCCGTCGCGGCTGGTAAGCAACTGATCTGATACCCAGATGCTAACGGGCCGGAAATTCCGGCCCGTTTTCGTTTTCAGCCCCGCTTTTCGATCGCCACGTAGGCGCGCGGTTCGGGCCCGTTGTATAGCGTCAGCGGACGGATCAGGATGTTGTTGGCCTGCTGTTCGAGGATCTGTACCGTCCAGCCCGGCACGCGCCCGATCGCGAAAATCGGCACGAACAGATCCTTCGCAATACCGTGCAGGTGGTAGATCACGCCGGAATAGAAATCGACGTTGACGTTGACGCCGTGGCGCGCGTAGGGGGCCATCTCCTTCACGAGCGCATCGAGAATTTCGTACCACTCGGGCTGGCCCATCTCGACGGAAAGCCGTTTCACACCCTCGCGCATGTGTCGCGCGCGCGGATCTTCCGCCCGATAGACTCGATGCCCGAAACCGGTGATCGGCTCCTTGGCCGCACGCTTGGCCTTGACGTACGCGGCGACGTTGTTCGGCGCGCCAATCTCCTGCGCCATCCGCATCACGTCCTCGGCTGCACCGCCGTGCGCTGGGCCGGACAGTGCTGCGATGGCAGCAGTCATCGCGGCGTGGATACCGGCGTCGGTGCCGATCACGACGCGGGCGGTGAACGACGACGCGTTCGATCCGTGTTCGGCGTGCAGCACAAGGTCGGTGTCGAGAAGCTGCGCAGCGTCGGCGGACGGCTTTTCGCCCTTCAGCATCCAAAGGAAGTTGGCTGCATGCGATAACGCCGGATCGGCGGCGATCGGCGCCTCGCCGTTACGGATACGGGCGTGCGCGGCAACGATCACCGGAACCTGCGATGACAGGCGAATGCCTTTGCGCAGTGTGGCGTCGCGGCTGTTGTCGGCGGTATCGCTGTCGAACGCGGCCAGCGCCGACACGGCGGTCCGCAACACATCCATCGGATGCGCGTCTTTGACGGTCGATATGATGTCCAGGATCGGTTTCGGGATCTGGCGTGCCGCCTTGAGCTCGGCATCAAACCCGGCCAGTTGCCCTTTCGTCGGCAACTCGCCGTACAGCAGCAGATAAGCCGTTTCCTCGAAGGTGGAATGTTCAGCGAGGTCATGGATTGAGTAGCCGCGATAGCGCAGATCGCCCGCCTTGCCGTCGATGAAGGTGGTGGCCGAACGCTCGAAATAGACATCCTTCAGGCCGCGATAGATGCGCGGTTCGTTATCTGCGGCGGTCATGCGGGTTGTGCCTCCGTTCTGGAATTGAACTGCCACGGGCTCGACGACGGTGCCATGTCCCGATAGTGAAGTAGGCCGACTGTCTGGATGAGGCGGATATGGAAATCGTTGCGCGATGCCGGGAAGCGGTCAGCGGCCGTGGCTTGAAAGTGGTCCTGCCAGAGGCCGAGGACGAGCGCATCCTGCGCGCAGCACGCCGCATCGCAGACGAACGCCTGGCGATTCCGGTGCTGCTCGGTGAGGCCGACAGCATCGCGGCGCGCGCTTCCGAACTCGGCGTTTCGCTGTCCGGCTTGGATATCCGCGATCCGGCGCAGGACGCACAATCCAAAAGCTTTGCCGAGATGCTGGTTGCCACCCGCGAACGGATGACCCCCGTGATGGCGGGGCGCCTGTTGAACAAGCCGTTGTATTTCGCCGGCGCGTTGGTTGCCGCTGGCGAAGCCGCGGCCATGGTCGCGGGCGCCGCCAATCCCACGCGGCGCGTCATCGAGGCCGGATTGATGACCGTCGGGCTTGCGCCTGGCGTGGCGACGCCGTCGAGCTTCTTCCTGATGCTGGTGCCGGGGCATGGCCAAACTAGTCCGCGCGCCTTGATTTTCGCCGATTGCGCCGTTAACGCCGACCCGGATGCGGGCGTGCTGGCTGATATCGCCATCGCATCGGCGGCCAGTGCCGAGGCGCTGCTGGCGGATGCGCCGCGGATTGCCATGCTGTCGTTCTCGACGCACGGCAGCGCCAATCATCCGCATGTTGATAAGGTGCGCCGCGCCCTGTCCATCGTGCGCGAACGAGCTCCCGCTCTCAAAATCGACGGCGAGCTGCAAGCCGACGCCGCGCTGGCGGCTCATGTTGCGGCCAAGAAGGTTTCCGCGGCCAGCGACGTCGCGGGCCAGGCCAATGTTCTGGTGTTCCCCGATCTCGATGCCGGAAACATTGCCTACAAGCTCGTCCAGTATCTTGGGGGCGCCCAGGCTCTGGGGCCTTTCCTGCAGGGCTTCGCGCGGCCGGTGTCCGACCTGTCCCGCGGTGCCAGCATCGACGACATTGTCGCCAACGTTGCGGTCACTCTGGCGCGCGCCTGAGTTGCAGACAGCGGCCGGGACGTGTACGGCGCATCTATGGGCCATGCTCACATTTCCGGGACGATTTGTCTCGTTTTTCGAACTCCTTCTTGGTACTGCTGGTTGGCGGAGCCGTCAATCTCTGGCAGCCGGACGCCCAAACGCAAACGCCACGCGAGGTCTATCTCGCGTGGCGTCTACAATTCGCTGAAAGAAACTCTAGGCTGACGTTAGCCGAGCTTAGCGAGGTGCTTATTGAAAACCTTCTCTGCGGCGACGTGCGAAGCAACGCCACGGGCGGTCAGAGCGCTATACTCATTATGGGCGGCGATACCTGAAGTGATCGACTCCCAGAAGGCGATCAGGTAGCCGACAACGCCGCGACCGGCGTCAGAGAACGCAATGGTGGAGTCGATGGTCTTGGTGCTCATGATCGTATCCTTTATTTGTCCGGCCCTGCTTATGCGAGCCTTTGTTGTTACAGGTGATATATGGCATACCACATTGCATTGCAGCAAGGGTGGCGGCTGCAATGCCGCAATGCGGTGTGTGCATGACTGTATCCGTACGGACCGTTGTCAGCGCGGCACGCTGCGTCAAACAGGATGAGCCTGCGGGCCATGTCGCTTTCCCGTGACAGTTCGATTTTGTCGTTGAAAACATTGCCGGATCAGGCAGGTGCGCGGGCGGCTATCTCGGCCATCTTCTTTGAGACAGCGCGAACAGGTTTCGAGAGCAGCGAGGCGCGGGCGCAGTTCCAGCAGCGATGGCTGGGCAGATATCTCGACAACTTTCCTGATGAGGCCTTCGTCGCCTGCGATGCGCAGGGCCGGGTGGTCGGCTACCTCGTCGGATGCCTGGAGCACCCTGTCGGGCACCCGCTGTTCGCGGACATCTCGTATTTCGACGCATTCGCTAAACTGATGGAGACCTATCCGGCCCACCTGCATATCAACATCACCGGGGCTCATCGCGGCCAGGGGCTGGGCGGCAAGCTGGTCGAGGCATTCGCGCGCCACGCTGCGCAGGCTGGCGTTCCGGGCATACATGCCGTCACGGGGGATGGCTCGCGCAACAACAGCTTCTATTCGGGGTGTGGCTTCACGCCGGGAGCGCGGGCGACTTGGAACGGCAATGCGATCGTTTGCTTTGTCCGCAGCCTGCGTGGCCAAGGCGGGTCGGATTGGCACCTTTCGCAACCTGGTCGTGTCGGCTAAGCACCCCAGGGATGATGTATAGAAGGCTGATGGGGGAGAAAGCGCGCACCATGTCCGGATCGCTTGAGGAATTCGATTACATCGTCGTTGGTGCGGGTTCTGCAGGATGCCTGCTGGCCAACCGGCTGTCGGCTGATCCGTCAAAGCGCGTGCTGTTGCTCGAAGCCGGCGGCAAGGATGATTACATCTGGGTGCATATTCCCGTCGGCTATCTTTATTGCTTCGGTAATCCGCGCGTCGACTGGGGGTTTTCGACAGCCAAGGAGCCGGGTCTCAATGGCCGTAGCCTGATGTATCCGCGCGGCAAGGTGCTCGGCGGATGCTCATCGATCAACGGCATGATCTACATGCGGGGGCAGGCGCGCGACTACGACCAGTGGCGGCAACTCGGCAATGTCGGCTGGTCGTGGGATGACGTGCTGCCCTATTTTCTCAAGCATGAAGACCAATGGGCGATGCAGCCGGACGAACTCGGCGACGTGCATGCACGCGGCGGCGAATGGCGGATCGAAGAGCCGCGCGTCCGTTGGGAAATCCTGGATGCGTGGGCTGAAGCGGCAGAGCAGGCCGGCATTCCGCGTGTGCGTGATTTCAACGGCGGCAACAACGAAGGCTCCAGCTATTTCCAGGTCAATCAGCGCGCGGGATTCCGGTGGAATGCAGCCAAGGCATTCCTGCGTCCTGCGCTGGACCGACCCAATCTCAAGCTGCTGACTAACGCCATGGTCGAGCGCGTCACCTTTGAGGGCAAGCGCGCCAGCGGCATCCAGTATCGCCTCAAGGGCGCCGACAGTGCGCAGGCCAAGGCGCGGCGGGAGGTGATCCTGTCCGCAGGCGCAGTCGGTTCGCCACAAATCCTGCAGTTGTCTGGTGTCGGTCGGGGCGATGTGCTCAACGCAGCAGGCGTCCCGGTGCATCACGAGTTGCAAGGCGTTGGCGAGAACCTGCAGGACCATCTTCAGATCCGCTGCGCATTCAAGGTGCAGGGCGTTCGCACCTTGAACGAGCGCTCGCAGCGACTGTGGCACAAGGCGGGGATTGCGCTGGAATACGCGCTGAAACGCACCGGGCCGATGTCGATGGCGCCGTCGCAGCTTGGCTGCTTTGCGAAGTCTGATCCGTCGCGCGAAACGCCGAACCTGCAGTATCACATCCAGCCGCTGACGCTGCCGAAGTTCGGTGAGCCGCTGGATCCGTTCCCGGCGTTCACGGCGAGCGTATGCAATGTCCGGCCGACCAGCCGCGGCCACATCCGTATCGCGTCGCCTGAGCCGACAGCGCATCCCGAGATCCGGCCGAATTATCTCTCTTCGGCCGACGATCGTACGGTCGCGGCCGATTCGGTCCGCTTGACCCGCCACATCGCCAAGCAGCCAGCTCTGGCAAAATACCACGCCGAGGAATTCAAACCCGGCATCGAGATCGACGGCGACGAAGCGCTTGCCAAGGCCGCGGGTGATATCGCCACGACGATCTTCCATCCCGTCGGCACGGCGGCGATGGGCAGCGATGAGCGGGCTGTCGTCGATGCCCGGCTCAAGGTGCGCGGACTGGATGGGTTGCGCGTCATCGACGCTTCGGTGATGCCGACGATTACTTCAGGCAACACTGCAGCACCGACAATGATGATTGCTGAAAAAGGCGCCGCGATGATTGTCGAAGACTGGCGCGGCTGACAGTTGTAAGCATCAACTGCTCGCACATTTTGCACGTAACGCCCGCACGTTCACCACATCGCATCATTGCGCAGGGGGTGACCGTCGGGCATACTCTGCCACATCCGTTCGGGAATGCCGGCAAAGGAGCAAGAATGCTTCCGGCAGTTCCGCGTAATACTTTAAACCGCGATTCCGGGAGGGGTCATGGCAAATACGGCGGCTGCGCCTTTGGCTGCGGCACGATCTGACGTACCTGCGGTCGATCTGATTGGGGTCAACAAGTGGTACGGTGAATTCCACGTACTGCGCGATATTAACCTGTCAGTGGCGCAGGGCGAGAAAATCGTCGTTTGCGGTCCCTCAGGGTCCGGCAAGTCAACGCTCATCCGATGCATCAATCGCCTTGAAGAACATCAACAGGGCCAGATCATCGTCGATGGCATCGAGCTGACAAACGATCTGCGGAACATCGACAAAATCCGATCCGAAGTCGGCATGGTGTTCCAGAGTTTCAATCTGTTCCCCCATCTCACCATCCTCGATAATCTCTGCCTGGCGCCGGTGTGGGTTAAGAAGCAATCGCGCGCAGAGGCTGAACGCACGGCCATGATGTATCTGGAGCGCGTGCGGATCCCTGAACAGGCATTGAAGTATCCCGGACAGCTATCGGGAGGTCAGCAGCAGCGCGTCGCGATCGCGCGTGCGCTGTGCATGAATCCACGCATCATGCTGTTCGACGAACCGACCTCGGCGCTTGATCCGGAAATGATCAAGGAAGTGCTCGACGTCATGATCGAGCTTGCGAAATCCGGCATGACGATGCTGTGCGTCACGCACGAGATGGGCTTCGCCCGATCGGTGGCGGACCGGGTGATCTTCATGGACCGCGGCGAGATCGTGGAGCAGGGGCCGCCGCAAACTTTCTTCCACGATCCGAAGTCGGAGCGCACAAAGCTCTTCCTATCGCAAATACTAAACCATTGACGAATTTGACAGGTCTGTACGGAGGCGAACACTATCCGGCGAGGCTACCGTCAAGGCCAAACCCAAACGCGTTGCATCTTTAGGTTGTGTAATGGTCCCGTAAGGAGGGAGAGCTTTCATGAAACATCTCGTCAAATTCGGATTGATCACGGCACTGGCCGTGACCGGTGTCAGTGGCGCTGCTTTTGCCCAGGGCAAGACGCTCGATGCCGTCAAACAGCGCGACGTCTTGAATTGCGGTGTGAACACTGCGCTCGCCGGGTTCAGCGCTCCCGACGACAAAGGTAACTGGACCGGTCTGGACGTCGACTACTGCAAGGCCGTTGCTGCCGCCGTGTTCGGCGACGCGACCAAGGTGAAGTACGTGCCGCTGACGGCGAAAGAGCGCTTCACTGCTCTGCAATCCGGCGAAATTGACGTGCTCAATCGCAACACGACCTGGACGCTGGGCCGCGACAGCTCGCTCGGCTTGAGCTTCACCGGTGTCAACTACTACGACGGCCAGGGCTTCATGGTGAAGAATTCCCTCGGCGTAAAAACCGGTAAGGAACTCGACGGCGCCAGCGTCTGCGTGCAGACGGGCACGACGACCGAGCTCAATCTCGCGGACTTCTTCCGCAACAACAATCTCAAGTACCAGCCGGTTGTGTTCGAGAAGAACGAGGAAGCACTTGCGGCTTATCAGGCCGGACGCTGCGACGCCTACACGACGGACGCATCGGGCCTCTACGCCGTGCGCCTCCAGATGCAGAACCCGGCTGAGCACATCGTTCTGCCTGACATCATCTCCAAAGAACCTCTCGGGCCGTCGGTTCGTCAGGGTGATAGCCAGTGGTTCACGATCGTGAAGTGGGTTCACTTTGCACTGTTGAACGCAGAGGAAGCCGGCATCACTCAGGCGAATGTCGAGGAGATGGCGAATTCATCCAAGAACCCCGACGTGCTGCGCATCCTCGGCAAGGAGGGTGAGTTCGGCAAGGCTATCGGTCTCAACAACGACTGGGCGCTTCAGGTGGTCAAGGCCGTCGGCAACTACGGCGAGATTTTCGAGCGCAATGTCGGTTCCGGCTCGCGCATCAAAATCGATCGCGGCCAGAACAGCCTGTGGACCAAGGGCGGTCTGCAATACGCTCCGCCGATCCGATAACTGAGGACCTAAAGAGCGCCGGCCCCCAAGCCGGCGCTCTCGCATTGGCGACTGCATCGTTCGATTGCATGCACGCTGCGCCGATTGCAGAGGAGGGAGGCGTGAGCGATGGCTCTGACCGTGAACAATAGGCACGACAAGCGCGGCGCAACGCAACCGAGCCTGCTTTATCGGCCCGAGGTTCGCCAGCTCATCTATCAGGTGCTGCTCATCGTCGGTCTTGTGTTCGTCGGCTGGTGGGTGGCCAACAACGTCGCCGAGAACCTGCGACGGCAGAACATCGCCTCGGGTTTCGACTTTCTCGACCGGACATCCGGCTTCGACATCGCCCAATCGCTCATTCCCTATTCCAACGTTTCGACCTACGGCACCGCCTTCTGGGTTGGTTTGCTGAATACGCTGCTGGTTGCTGCTCTCGGTATCGTTCTGGCGACAATCATCGGCTTTGTGGTCGGCATAGCCAGGTTGTCGTCGAACTGGGTCGTCGCACGCCTCGCGACGGCTTACGTCGAGATCATCCGCAATTTGCCGCTGCTGCTGCAGCTCATGTTCTGGTACTTCGCGGTGCTCAAGAACCTGCCAGCCCCGCGGCAGAGCATCCATTTGCCAGGTGGCGGGTTCCTCAATGTCAGGGGCGTGTTTCTGCCCAGCCCTATCGCCCAGCCTGGTTTCCAGGTGGTCGAATATGCCTTGGTGCTTGGTATCATCGCGTCGATCGGCGTGTATCTATGGTCGAGGCGGCGCCAGAAGCTCACCGGCCAGCAGTTTCCGGCCTTCTGGGCCAGTCTCGGCCTGATCCTCGGTTTGCCGTTCATCGCCTACCTGGTCATGGGCATGCCGTTGACTTGGGAATATCCCGTATTGCGCGGGTTCAATTTCCAGGGCGGCATCGTCATGATACCCGAGTTTATGGCGCTGCTGATCGGACTGGCGACCTACACCGCGGCGTTCATCGCGGAAATCGTCCGCGCCGGAATTCTCGGTGTGCCGAAGGGCCAGAAGGAGGCGGCGCGCGCAGTAGGCCTGTCCAATGGGCAGATGCTGCGTCTGGTCGTTATTCCGCAGGCGGCGCGCATTATCATCCCGCCGTTGACCAGCCAATATCTCAATCTCACCAAGAACTCGTCGTTGGCGGTGGCGATCGGTTACCCGGATTTCGTCAGCGTCTTCACCGGCACGGTGCTGAATCAGACCGGGCAGGCGGTGGAGGTCATCTTGATGACCATGGGTGTGTTCCTCACCATCAGTCTGCTGACAGCGGGATTCATGAACTGGTTCAATACGCGCATGGCGCTGGTCGAGCGGTAGGCGGAGGCGCAAACGATGTCGGATATTGCAGCCGAAACATCTGTTCCGAGAACGGGGCCGCCGCGCGCCACCACCGGCCCGTTCGGCTGGATGCGGGAGAACCTGTTCTCGAGCTGGTCCAACACCGCGCTGACGGTGATCGGGATCTATATCGCCTACGTCGCCATCGCCGGCGCACTCAACTGGGCGGTCTTCAATGCAACTTGGACCGGCGAGGACGGATCGGCCTGTACACGCGAAAACGCCGGCGCCTGCTGGCCGTTCGTACAGGCCAAATTCAGCCAGTTCATGTACGGACGTTATCCGGTCGAAGAACGCTGGCGGGTGGACCTGACGTACATCCTCGCCCTCTGCGGCCTGGTGCCGTTGATGATCCCCTCCGTTCCGGGCAAGCTTTGGCTGACCATCTACACGATCGGGATATTCCCGGTGGTCGCGTTCTTCCTGCTCTATGGCGGCTTGGGTTTGCCGGAGGTCCCGACCCAGCTATGGGGCGGCCTGCTGGTGACGCTGGTCGTGGCGAGTGTCGGCATTGCGGGCGCTTTCCCCATAGGTATCCTGTTGGCGCTCGGCCGCCGATCGAAAATGCCCATCGTGCGCTGGGTCAGCATCGGGTTCATCGAATTCGTGCGTGGCGTGCCGCTGATCACGGTCCTGTTCATGGCGTCCGTGATGCTGCCGCTGTTCCTGCCGACAGGCGTGACCATCGACAAGCTGCTGCGTGCGCTGATCATGGTGGCGCTATTCTCGGCCGCCTATCTGGCGGAAGTCATCCGCGGCGGCCTGCAGGCCATTCCGCGTGGGCAGTATGAAGCCGCCGATGCCCTCGGGCTCTCCTACCCGAAGAAGATGGGGCTCATCATTCTGCCGCAGGCGCTGAAGCTGGTCATCCCAGGCATCGTCAACACGTTGATCGGCCTGTTCAAGGATACCAGCCTGGTGCTGATCATCGGTATTTTCGACCTGCTCGGCATCGTCCAGCAGAACATGAGCGACGCGAAGTGGTTCTCGCCCAGCACGCCGATGACAGGCTACGCCTTCGCCGGCATCATTTTCTGGATCTTCTGTTTCGGGATGTCACGCTACTCGATGTTTGTCGAGCGGCGCTTGGCGGCCGGCGATCGACGTTAGAATACTGCCGCAATAGACCATAGGGGCCGGGCACGATCAGCCCGGCCGACGTCCGCAAGTCAAAGCATCCCGACGACCAGATCGCCGATCGCAAGTGATGAGGTCAGCCCCGGGCTCTCGATGCCGAACAGCATGACCAGCCCCTGATGGCCGTGCTGCGCCTCACCGTGGAACATGAAATCCGGCACCGGCTCGCCCTCGCGATACAGCTTCGGCCGGATGCCGGTGTAATCCGCATGCAGGCGGTCCGCTTCCAGTCCCGGATAGTAGCTGCGGATGAAATCCAGGAATTGCGCCAGTTTCTCGGGCTGGAATTCGTAGTCGATTTCAGGGATCCACGCGATATCCGGACCGAACTTGCACCGCCCCGACAGGTCGACGGTCGCGTGCAGGCCGAGCCATGCGCCCTGCGGCATCGGATAGATGTGCCGCGAGAACGGCGAGCGGCCGCCCAAAGCGTAGTACTGCCCCTTGGCGAAGAACGTTTCCGGCGGCTTGTAGCCCGACGGATACTGCATGGTCTGGGCGAGACGCGAGGCATGCAATCCCGCTGACAGAACGAGGTTCTTGCAGGTGATGGCGCTTGCCTCGCCGGACTGCGCGACATCGCCGATGGTGAGCGTGAACAGTCCCGGTTCCGCGCGCACCGCCTGCACCGGACTGTTGAGAACGACCTGGCCGCCCTTGGCCTCGATGTGCCCTTCGAGCGCGACCATGAGTCCGTGCGTATCGATGACGCCGGTGGATGGTGACAGCAGCGCTGCGGTGCAGGCGACTTCGGGCTCCAGTTCGCGAGCCTGGTTTGCCGAAAGCACCACGAGGTCGTCGACGCCGTTGCGGGCGGCTGTCTCCTGCAGCGACCGAAGCTTCGGGAGCTGATCGTCGGCGGTCGCCACCAGCAGCTTCTCGCAGCGGCGATAGGGAACGCCGTTCTCGTCGCAGAACTTGTAAAGCTGCGCCTTGCCTTCCACGCACAGGCGCGCGCGCAGGCTGCCGGGCGGATAGTAGATGCCGGCGTGGATCACTTCGCTGTTGCGTGAGCTGGTCTCCGAGC
>JAEZBU010000359.1 GCA_023426855.1 Pseudomonadota bacterium
TCGAGCCCGATGCAGGGGCCTGCTGACGTCCGAAATCCGGCGCAGCAGTATCCTGGCCAGCCTGGATGATACCACGGCGGATGGCGCGCGCTTCGGCGAAAAGGTCGAACAATTTGTCGCCCTCGCCGTAGCGGATCGCGCGCTGAAGGGCGGTCAGATCCTCCGAGAACCGCCCGAGCATCTCCAGCACCGCGTCCTTGTTGTTGAGGAACACGTCGCGCCACATGGTGGGATCGGACGAGGCAATGCGGGTGAAGTCGCGGAAACCGCCAGCCGAGAACTTGATCACCTCGCTATCAGTGACGCGTTCCAGATGCGCAGCGGTATTGACGATGTTGTAGGCGATCAAGTGCGGCACGTGGCTGGTGATCGCCAGCACCAGGTCGTGATGGTCCGGCGTCATGATCTCGACGTTCGAGCCCATGGCCCGCCACAGGGCTTCCAGACGCGACACGGCTGCCGGATCGGCACCCGCAGGCGGCGTCAGGATGCACCAGCGGTTGTCGAACAGCTCGGCAAAACCGGCCTCAGGCCCTGAATGCTCGGTGCCCGCGATCGGGTGCCCCGGAACGAAATGAACGCCATCCGGGATGTGTGGGCCGACGTCGCGTACGATCGTGCCCTTGACCGAGCCGACGTCCGTGACGATCGCGCCGGGTCGCAGGTGCGGGCCGATCTCGGCGGCAATCGCACCGCACGCGCCGACCGGAACGCACAGGACGACGAGGTCCGCGCCAGCCACGGCTTCCGCAGCCGTTTCGTAGGCAGCATCGACCAGCCCGAGACGGAGCGCCGTATCACGTGTCGCCTCGGTTTTGGCGCTGCCGACAATAGTCGCGGCGAGCTTGCCGCGACGCAGCGCATGGCTGATCGACGAGCCGATGAGCCCAATGCCGATCAGCGCAACTTTCTCGAATATCGCGCCAGTCATCGCCCCTGTCCGTTCATAAAGTCCTGCAACGCGGTGGCGGTGGCTTTGTTCTCAGCCTCGGTGCCGATGGTGATGCGCAGCGCGGCCGGTAGTCCATAGCTGGCCATGCGGCGCGTGATGACCCCGCGCGACCTCAGGAAAGCATCCGCTGCATCGGCATTGCGGGCTTCGTCCTTGGGGAAGTGCACCAGGATGAAGTTTGCCACGCTCGGCGTCACGGCGAGACCCACCTTTTCGCATTCCCCCGTCAGCCACGGCAGCCAGGTTTCGTTGTGTGCCACCGACTTCTCTGTGTGGCTGCGATCCTCGATGGCCGCGATGCCGGCTGCAATCGCGGGCGCGGACACGTTGAACGGCCCGCGGATACGATTGAGGGCATCGGCAATCGCCTCGGGGCAATAGGCCCAGCCGAGCCGAAGCGCCGCCAGACCGTGGATCTTGGAGAAGGTGCGCGTCATCACGGTATTCGGCGTCGTCGCGACAAGTTCCAGTCCGGCCTCATAGTCGTTGCGGCGGACGTACTCGCTATAAGCGGCGTCGAGCACCAGAAGCACATTGCTTGGCAAGCCCGCATGCAGACGCCGCACTTCATCGAAAGGAATATATGTGCCGGTCGGATTGTTGGGATTGGCGATGAACACCATTTTGGTGCGCGGCGTCACCCGCGCCAGGATCGCATCGACGTCCGTGCGCAAATCCTTCTCCGGCGCGACGACCGGCGTAGCCCCGCACCCCAGGGTGACAATGCGGTACACGAGAAAGCCGTGCTCGGTGAAAATCGCTTCATCGCCGTGGCCGAGATAGGCGTGCGCCAGCAGGTTGAGCAGTTCGTCGGATCCAGCACCGCAAACGATGCGATCCGGATTGAGCCCGTACGTACGCCCGATTGCCTGCCGCAGCCCGCCGGCGCTGCCGTCGGGATAGCGATCGAGACTGTCGGCGCCGGCCTTGAAGGCCGCGATGGCCTGCGGGCTCGCACCGAGCGGGTTTTCGTTGGACGACAGCTTGATCGGCTTTACGCCGCCCGGAACATGGCTTTCGCCCGGCACGTAAGCCTGGATGTCGAGTACACCGGGGTTAGGGGTCGGGATTTGCTTGCTCATGACGCTCGTCCGGCCAGATATTCATTGAAAACACGGCCAGATTGATAGGCGGCTCGCCGGCCGAAAGCAAACAAACGATTGAACTTTCACGTCCAACCGCCGAGCTGACCGCAGACGTGTTGCTTGTGCACCTGCGCATACGTCGTCGCGGGTGGACGGTCAAACAGCAGGACAGGACCGTTGCGTGATTGAGCCATGAACACGGTCAATCCGGGGGAATTCGACAGTACCGCCGAACCGCGTGTTAACGAAACACAGTTCGTCGAGGTGGAAAGCGCAAGGGCCATCACCCATTCCTGCCCAGTTCCTGCTGCGCCGTCAGTCAGCGCACGGACGCACCGGTGTCGTCGGTTTCATCCCTCGCGGTCACGCCGCCACGCGTCGGAACCAGCCGTGATAGCGGCGCCGCGCGCTTCGACTTGGCAATTGGAGCAGCCAATTCCTTGCGCGCCTCGACGATGATCACGCCACCGAATGCGGGCGACAGGCGTGCGCCGACACGCTCGAAGGCCGTCGCCGAGCGGTTGATCACCCGCCACTCCAGCGGCGGAACGTGGAGCGCCATGGACCAGTCGATGGGTGAAAACAGCGCCTGGCCGAGAAGCTGCTCGAGCTGACTGCGGCTATAGGGCCGGCCCTGCCCGAAAGGTGTTCGATCGAGCTGAGCCCAAACACCGCGGCGGTTCGGGACGACCATCATCAATCGCCCCTGTGGCGCCATCACCCGCCACATCTCTCTGAGAAGCAGGCGGGGCTGGTCAGCCGTTTCGAGACAGTGAACGGCAAGCAGGCGGTCGACTGAATTGTCCGGCAATGGCAGCTTGTCTTCCTCGACCAGCACACTCATCCTGGGTCCAGTCGGCGGCCAAACAAGCGCGCCCTGGGATGCCGGCATGAAGGCGCCAAGCCGCCCGACTTCACCGCGAAACGTCCCCAGATAAGGCGTAGCAAAGCCCAGGCCGATCAGCGTTTCGCCTTCCAGTCGGCGCCAGCGTGCGCGAACACGGGCGGCCAGCAGGCGGCGCACCATCAGCCCGACCGGCTTGGCGTAGAAGTCTCTGAGACCGGCGACATCAAAATGCATCTTCGAAAACTACGCATCTGCTCCGTTCGGCTATAAACAGGAGCCGGCTTGGCGTACGGAGCGGCGGTTGCAATCCTGGGACCCACTGATAGGGTGCCGCGCGATCAGTCAATGGCCCATAAGATCATGGAGCGGCAGTCATGGCAAAGCTCGAAATTCACCAGTTTCCCTGCCTCAGCGATAACTATGGCGTGCTGATACGCGACCCCGACTCCGGCTTGGTTGCATCGATCGACGCGCCCGAAACTGCTGCCGTCAAGCGCGCGCTGGCCGAGAAGGGCTGGACCCTGACCCACATTCTGACGACCCATCATCATGCCGATCACACCGACGGCAATCTGCCTCTCAAGAGCGAGACCAACTGCACGATCATCGGCCCCAAGGCGGAAGCCGCCAAAATCCCGGGCATCGACAAACAGGTTGGCGAAGGTGACGTGTTCGACTTCGGATCGTTCAAGGTGCACGTGTTCGACACGCCGGGCCACACCGCCGGGCACATTACCTATTGGATCCCCTCCGCAGACGTCGCGTTTGCCGGCGACACGCTGTTCGCGCTCGGCTGCGGCCGCATCCTCGAAGGCACGCACGAGATGATGTGGAAGTCTCTCGAGAAGCTGATGGCGTTGCCGCCCGCGACGCAGGTCTACTGCGGGCACGAGTACACGCTGTCCAACGCCAAGTTCGCGCTGACCATCGAGCCGGAAAACGCAGCGCTTCAGGCGCGCGCCAAGGAGATCGAGAAGATGGTCGCGGCCGGACAGCCAACGTTGCCGACCCGGATCGATGTGGAACTCGCCACCAACCCGTTCCTGCGGCCGAGCAGCCCGCAGATCCGCGAACGACTCGGCATGGCGGGCGAGCCGGACTGGAAAGTGTTCGGCGAGATCCGCGAACGCAAGAACCGCGGCTGAGCACTTTTGCGGCGTCACGATCGCCGACTCGCGTCACACGTCCAGCAAGGCGCACAAAGCAACCTGAAAGGCCCCGCAATGTGGGGCCTTTTTGACTTATCCACCGTTGAGAAAACACGCTTTTCTTCGGCAAACGCCAGATTCCAGCGCGATCCTTTGGACAGCGTCTGTGCTGCGCTTGCGAGCCCCTCACGACTCATAAAGAGTGCCGAATCAAGCAAAGGATTACGGCGACAAGCGGGGGCTTATAGAAATGAAGCGCGAGACCTCA
>JAEZBU010000382.1 GCA_023426855.1 Pseudomonadota bacterium
CATCGCGTGCGTTCTGTGGACCCTGGCGCGGATCGGTCGGGCGAACAACCGGCCGCTGTGGCTGATCCTGGCGGCCGTCGCGCTTTTCGTTCGGCTGGGGCGGACGTCCGTCACGTGCATTCTGTGATCCTGGACGCTGCTGCTCCTGGCGAACACCGCGGCGCTCGTCGCGAGCGGCCGGTGGCTGAGCCTGCTGACGCGGCTCCGGCGGACGAACCTGTTGCTGCTGGCGCTGATCCGGAGGGCGCGTCTGCTGACGGGGGTCCTGGCGAACGTCCCGCCGCTCGTTGCGTTGAGGCTGACGCGACTCACCGCGCTCTTGGCGTTGCTCGCCGCGACCTTGTTTCTGCTGTTTCTGTTGCTGCTGCTGTTGTTCCTTTTGCTTTTGCCGGCGCGGATCTTCCTCGCGCTGCGCTAGCTGGAAGGGCTCCGCGCGTACCGACCCATTGGTGCCGATCGACCCATTGGCGCCGGCTGGACCTGCAATACCGGCCAGAGAAGCACAGGAAATAAGACCGGCAGCAAGTAGCCCTGGTTTGAAAGTAACCGTCATAGGCGTTCCTCGATTCACTTCAATGCGTGATGATGGGCCGTGCAATTGTGACTTATGTGGGGACGAATCTGCTTTCCTGCCAGCTCGGCACAAGAGCCGCGGTCGAGATTGCGGGACGCAGGGCAGCGGGAAAAACTACTAATTATCATGCCGTTGATATGCGCCGTGCAGCGATTGTTTGCGGCCAAACGTCAGTCTACAGGCAGGCTGAAGTACTTGCCCACGCGGCCACGTCATCATGCTGTACTTGCGTGGAGCCTGCGTCGCGCGGCGGGCGTGATTCGTATGGCGATGAGATGCCGGATCTACGTGCGCCGTTTCGCCATACCTTCATTCGTAAATCGAATGTTGGCCGTTCCTTGACACCCTATAGACCCCTCTCTAAGGTGCGCGCCGTCGACTACCCCGCCGTGTATCGGCCCAACCCAAAAAGTTCGGGCGAGCGTTGTCATGTCTAATGAAGGCAAGGATCAAGGCTCGGAGCACGGTAAGATAAGCCGGGACGATCGCGATGCGCTTCGCGCGCGTGCGTCAGGTCTCGGTGACCGTCTGGATCAAGTCAAAGCCAGGCGGGCTCCAGAGTTGGAGCCGACAGCGAGAAGCACTGCCCTGGGGCAGGGTTTCAAGATTGCGGTTGAACTCGTTGCAGGGGTTGCGTTCGGCACGGTGGTTGGTTGGGCACTGGATCGGTATTTCGGATCAGCGCCTTGGTTTCTTGTGGTGTTTCTGATGCTGGGTTTCGCGGGCGGCATGCTCAACGTGATCCGCACAGCCAAGCGTATGCAGGCAGCGGCTGAACCGCTTCAGCGGTCGGCGCCGTCCGTCCGGGACGACGAGAACGACAGGTAGGGGGCTTCGAGGGTGGCGACTGGAGCGGATGGGGCGCACGGCCCCATGTATCAGTTCGAAATCAAGCGCATGACCGAGCTCGATATCCTCGGTCACGATGCTTCTTTCACCAATTCCTCCATGTTCATGGTGCTGGCGGTCGTGCTGATCACGACGTTCTTCGCGGTGGCCATGAGCGGTCGCTCGCTGGTGCCCACCCGCATGCAGTCGGTGGCCGAGCTCAGCTATGAATTCATCGCAAACACATTGCGCCAGAATGCTGGACAAGCGGGAATGCAGTATTTCCCGTTCGTGTTTACGCTGTTCATTTTCATATTGACGCTCAATCTTCTCGGAATGCTCCCGTATTCCTTCACCGTCACAAGCCATATCGTTGTGACCTTTGCTCTGGCGGCTCTGGTCTTTGTGGTGGTGACTGTTATCGGGTTTGTTCGGCACGGATTTGGCTACTTGAGGCTGTTCGTGCCTGAAGGTGTGCCGTTGTGGCTGATGCCACTCGTGGTGCCGATCGAGCTCATTTCGTATCTGATCCGTCCGGTCAGTCTTTCGGTGCGCCTGTTCGCCAACATGATGGCGGGCCACACCATGCTGAAAGTGTTTGCGGGCTTTGTCGTAAGTCTCGGCATTTTCGGTTTTGCACCGCTGGCGTTCACGGTCATTTTCACTGGTTTCGAGTTCGTCGTGTCGTTCCTGCAGGCTTTCATCTTCACCGTGCTCACCTGCATCTACCTCAACGATGCAGTGAACATGCACCACTAATCTCGGCCGCCCGATTGTCGGGCAGTTCCTGATCGCTTCAACCTATCCAAACCTCTGAAGGAGACTTCCATGGAAGCAGAAGCCGCCAAGTTCATCGGCGCCGGCCTCGCTTGCTTCGCGCTGATCGGCGCTGGCATTGGTATCGGCAACATCTTCGGCAACTACCTGTCGGGCGCTCTGCGCAATCCGTCGGCTGCGCCGGGCCAGTTCACCAACCTGCTGATCGGCTTCGCGCTTGCTGAAGCTACGGGCCTGTTCGGCCTGCTCATCGCGCTCATCATCCTGTTCGGCTGATCGGCGGGGATCGACTGGCTCGGCCGCGCTCATCTGCGGCCGACTCCACCGATCCGCCCGATGACTGGAGACAATTATGCTCGCTAGCCTCGTCGTGTTTGCTGCGGCAGCCGGGGATGCCGCGCAAAACTCAGGTGGATTGCCTCAGCTGCATCTGCCTGATTTCGCGCCGCAGCTGATCTGGCTCGCGATCACCTTTGGTGCGCTCTACTTCATTCTGTCACGCTGGTCTCTGCCGCGTGTCGCCGAAGTCATCGAGGAGCGTCGGGACCGCATTCAGCGTGACCTCGACGAGGCCGAGCGGCTCAAAGTCGAGACGGAAAAGGCACTTGCTGCTTACGAGCAGGAACTGGCAGCCGCACGTGGCCGCGCAGGCACTATTGCGCGTGAAACGCGCGAGAAGCTCGCCGGTGAAGTGGACGTCGAGCGCACGCGCGTCGACAATCAAGTCAATGCGAAGCTGGCTGATGCCGAGAAGCGCATTTTCGATATGAAGTCGAAGGCTTTGGCACAGGTCAACGATATCGCCAGCGAGACCGCCGGTGCGGTTGTGGCGAAGCTGATCGGGACGGAAGTGAGCGCGGATGAAGCACGTCGCGCGCTCGAACCCGTCGCAGGGGAGTAAGCGCGATGTCGATTTTCGGTACGCCTGATTTTTGGGTACTGGTCGCGTTCGTCGCGTTCGTCGGCCTGCTCGTCTATTACAAGGTGCCTGGGATGATCACCAAGGCGCTGGACGATCGCGCCGACGCGATCCGTCAGGAACTTGATGAAGCACGTCGCCTGCGCGAGGAGGCTCAGCAGCTTCTTGCTGACTATCAGCGTAAGAGCCGTGAAGCCGAGAAGGAAGCCGAGGCCATCGTTTCGCAGGCCAAGCGCGAAGCGGAATCCCTGGCTGCCGAGACGCGCAAGAGCCTCGCCGAATCTCTGGAGCGTCGCACCAAGCTCGCCGAGGACAAGATCGCGCGTGCTGAAGCGCAGGCTCTCGGTGAAGTTCGCGCTGCTGCCGTTGATAGTGCTGTTTCCGCCGCCGAGCGGATCCTGCGCAGCAAGGTGACGGCCAACGTCGATGCCGGTCTGGTCAATCAGAGCATTGCCGATCTCAAGGGCAAGCTGAACTGATCGAGCTGCGGCCGCGGCGGGATTGTCCCGCTGCCGGCGTTCCGCGCTAACGATTATTGCAACCGTCGGTTCTTGCCGGCGGTTTTTTCATTTCCGGAACGCGCTGTTTTGGGATGTCGGTTGTCGGATCGCTTCGGATGATCCAATGACTGCAACGGCGAACTTTGGCCAGTTCCGTAAGACGCGCAAATGCCACCGGCGCGGATAACGCATTTTCAAGCACGAGAGATGATTACGGTCGCGCGATCCGTGCTCGGCATCTTATCCGAGACTCTCATGTCCCTCCGGCGCTATAGTGACGTGCCGGGAGAATTGGGAGTACACCATGCGCACACGCTTGCGTCTCATCCTCTTGGTTTCGTCTTTCCTGGCTCCAATACTTCTGACAGGTCTTAGCGTCTCGTGGCTGGCAGCGCCTGCACACGCGTCGCCTTTTGCGACGGCACAGGCCATCGCGGCGCAGGCCAGGACAGCACAGGCCAGCGCTATAACGCCGATGCAGATCCGGTATCGCCGCTATCTGGATGAGGACGTCGTGATCTATCGGGATCGTCCGTCGTACGGCTATTATGCGCCGCCGCGCTACGCACCGACCTATGGCTATGCGCCTCCGCCACCGGTGTTCTACCGCGAGCCAGCACCTATTGTGGAGTTTCTGCCGCCGCCTCGACCGTCGAGCTGCGGCAAGTTCCGATATTGGAACGGTGACTACTGCGCGGATGCGCGGTATCGGCCGCCCTACATCGGGCCGCGCTGGTGATGTGTCGCTAACCGACAATCACCAGCAGCATAACCCCTCCAAGGACGACAACGTGCGTCGCGACAAAGACCAGACCGGCGCGTCCAACGTCTGCGACGCGCGCAGCCGCAGGTGTTCCTGAATTGTGGGACATTTGCTCAGATCACGCCGTGATTTTTTCGAGGGCTTTTGAAATGTCGTCGAGGGTGGCCTTTTCGGCGTC
>JAEZBU010000428.1 GCA_023426855.1 Pseudomonadota bacterium
CGCGATGCCTTCCTGCATCGCTTCGTCGCCGACTACAATCGAACGCGGCTCAAATGCCTCGCCTACAAGGCACCCGCCGAGCTCCTGCTCAATCCGCCGGGACCGAACACCTGCGCGGGAATGACGGTGGTGAGTAGGAGGCGTCGGGTGCAGGTTTCCGCGCGGATCAATCCTCGTTCTTGACCCACTTCAGGATGTGCCGGCCGACGGTGGTGAGTACGCCGTCCTGGTTGGTGATCGAGATTTCCGCCGTCGAGCGGCGCTTCTCGGTGTCGATCTCCGAAATCTTGTATTCGACGGTGATGGTATCGCCGAAATAGACCGGCGCCAGGAACCGCACGCGATCATAGCCGAGCGACACCGGCGTTTCGTCAGCATCGGCGCGCGTGTGCGAAATGGCCATCGTCGAGGCGGTCGACATGTAGCCGACCATCAGGGCGCCGTGCGCCTGCAGCCGTTTGTACTTGGATTTCTCCATGTAGGCCTTGTTGACGTGGTTCGGCGACAGGTCGCCGGTGATGCCGGCAAAAAGGTAAACGTCGGTCTCGCCCACGGTTTTGGAGAATGTTGCCGTATCTCCGACCTTGACGTAGAAGTCAGTCATTCTGAAAATCTCCCTGCAGTCGTCTCTTGATTAGGCACGGGTTGCACATTTCCCCGCCATTTGGCCGAGCACCGCCAGGTGCCTGCCGCAGTCCTATCGAAAGTCATCCACGCACGGAAGGCACAAGCTGATGGGCAAGATCCTGGAAGGCCAGGTTGCAATCGTGACCGGTGGCGCCCGTGGCATCGGTCGCGCAATCGCGGAGCGGTTGGATCGCGATGGCGCCAAGGTGATCGTGTGGGACCGCGATTTGTCGCCCGTGCAGGAGGGGGCGAGCTTCAGGCCGGCCGCCGCTGAGGTGGTCGACGTCGCCAATTACCAATCGGTCGAGGCGGCATTCAACAAAGCCGTTGCCGCGTTTGGTCAGGTGCACATTCTGGTCAACAACGCCGGCATCAACGGTCCGATCCTTCCGACCTGGGACTATCCGCTGGAGGACTGGGACCGCGTCATCGCCATCGACATGACCTCGGTGTTCTACGGCTCCCGCGTCGCGGCGCGTCATATGCGCGAGTACAAATATGGCCGCATCATCACCGTTGCGTCTATTGCGGGTAAGGAAGGTGTGCCGAACATTTCCGCCTACTCGGCCGCGAAAGCCGGCGTGATCGGCTTTTCCAAGGCGCTGGCCAAGGAACTCAGTGACGTCGGTGTCACTGTGAATTGCATCGCGCCGGCGATGACCGAGACCGATCTGCTGCGCGGCATGACCAAGGAGCACATCGCCGCGATGAGCGCGAAAATCCCCATGGGCCGCCTGGTGAAGCCGGAAGAGGTGGCGGCGATGGCCGCGTTCATCGCCGGACCGGATTGCAGCTTCACCACCGGCTTCGTGTTCGACGTAACTGGCGGTCGCGCCACCTACTGAACCGCCGCAGCTTGCGGTGGCTGTGCTGTCTAATTCTGGAGTGGAAATGCTCGACGAAAAGCTTCTGTCCATCAATCAGGCGACGCTGCTGGAGCAGTGGTCTCTGGAACAGCTCGTAGAGGGATTGCTGCGCCACAATGTTCCGGCCATCAGCGTGTGGCGCGATAAGCTGAAGGAATGTGGTGTCGCCAAGGGCGTCAAGCTTGTCCGGGACTCAGGGCTTGCGGTGACCGGTCTGTGTTCTGGTGGCTTGCTGACAACGCCTGACGCGGCCGAAGGAAAGGCGGCGTTGGATGAAGCGCGGCGTGCCATTGATGAAACGGCTGAGTTGAACGCGCGCTGTCTCGTGTTCGTCGCTGGTGGCGTAGATCCGCGCGACAAGGACCTCAAGGCGACCCGGGCGCGCTGCCTCGATCGCGTGGCTGAACTCGTGCCCTATGCGCGCGCCGCGAAGGTGACGATCGGTCTGGAGCCGCTGCACCCGATGGTGTGCAGTCTGCGTTCCGTGCTGAGCACGGTCGGCCTCGCCAACGACTGGTGTGATGCGCTGGGCGCCGAAGATGTCGTCGGCATCGCGGTCGATACCTATGCAGTCTGGTGGGACCCCAACCTCGAAACCGAGATCAAGCGGGCGGGCAAGCGCATCTGCGGCTTTCACGTCAACGACTGGCTGCCGGTGACCCAGGATGTGCGGCTCGATCGCGGCATGATGGGCGACGGCGTCATCGATATTCCGGGCATCCGCAAAATGGTGGAGGACGCCGGTTACACTGGCCACCGCGAGGTCGAGATCTTCTCGGCCAACAACTGGTGGAAGCGCGATCCGGATGAGGTCGTGACCATTATCAAGGAACGCTATCAGACGGCCGTCTGAGCGAAAATCGATATCGGAGGAAGCAAAGTCATGAGCGACAAAATCGAACGGCTGGCCAAGATGCTGGCGGATGCCTGGGTGAACAACGGCACCATCCCGCTGCCGGCTGCTGCCGATGCACCGTCATCGCGCGAGGAGGCCTATCAGATCCAGAACCGGATGACCGAGATTGTCGGTACGCCTGTCGTCGGCTGGAAGGTCGGCGCCACTGTGAAGGCTGTGCAGCAGTTCGAGGGACACGACGGTCCAATTCCGGGCCGCATTCTGAAAGACCGACTGTTCAAAAGCGGCGCTGAGGTGCCGGCCAAGCTGATCCACGGCAATAAGCTGGAGGCGGAGTTCGCATTCCGTCTGACCCGCGATTTTGGGCCCAAGGATGCGCCGTTCACGAAGCAGTCGATTGCCGACAGCATCGAATTCGTGCCTGCGCTTGAACTGGCGGGCGGACGTTATGCGCCGGGCACTGGCAATCGCGGCCTGCGCACGTTCGACGCTGTCGCGGACAACGGTTTCAGCGGCGCGGTCGTGGTCGGCGAGGCGATCAAGGACTGGCAGAAGATCGATTTCGACGCCATGGAGATTGATCTGCGCATCGACGACAGCCCGGCCATTCAGGTCTATTCCGGCCAATACCGCCGCGATCCGGCCGTTGTGACGGCGGAGACATTGACCGATCTCGCCAATCGCGGCATCAGCCTCAAGGCTGGCGATGTCATCCTCACCGGTTCGCTGACCATCCCGACGCCGCTGCGCCAGGGCCAGTCGGTAACGGCGAAGTTTGGTGATTTCGGCACTCTGACGACCAAGATGATCTGAGGTCGCTCTCCGATCGATCAGCCAAGCTCTCTGCGTTCAGTCGCGCGAGGGCTTGGCCTTTACCGTCGCGATGAACGGGCGAGAAAGCCCAGGCCGAGGCGATCCTGACGCTGATGCGCCACGGCTGGGGAAAGGCGGGCAGCGCCTTCATAGATGCCTTCGCGGCCATGTTCATTCCCGATGGCGACCGCGCGCAGATCGAGGCGCTGGTCGATTTGCAGCACCAGACCACATCACCGGAAAACGCCGTTGCGCTGCGACGGGCGGTGGACAGCCTCGACGTCAGCGGGCTGCTTCATCGGGTGCGCGCGCCAACCTTGGTGATCCATGCCCGCAACGATGCCGTGCAGCCGCTCGATCAGGGGCTTCGGCTTGCGTCAGGAATTCCGGGAGCGGAATTCGTGATGCTCGAAAGCCGGAACCACGTGACGCTACCGCAAGAAAGCGCGTGGCAGCACCTCTTTGAGCCACTCGAGCGCTTCATCCTGGAGCCGTCGGGCGCTGGACAACAAAGTCCGACGCCATAAACGGCGCTTGCGCGATCAGGCCTTCACGCGGGTATCGACACCGAGAATGCCGGAGGGCTTCACCATCAGCACAAGGATCAGCAGGATGAAGGCGTAGATGTCCTTGTAGCTGCCCGAGACATAGCCGGCGCCGAGGCTCTCCGCAACGCCCACCAATAGCCCGCCGAGGACCGCGCCCGGAAGGCTGCCGAAACCGCCGATGACCGCTGCCGCGAACGCCTTGATGATGACGCTCAGCCCCATGATTACCTGGACGTAATTGATCGGGCCGACGAGAACGCCCGCGGCGGCGCCGAGTGCGCAGCCGATGCCGAAAATCACCGAGATCATCAAGGGCACGTTGATGCCCATCAGATAGGCGATGTCCTTGTTGTGCGCGACGGCGCGGACAGCGAGGCCCATCTGTGTGCGCTTCAGGAAGAAATGCAGTCCGCCCATCAGGATTACGGCCGCCGAGACGATCCAGATATAGGACGCTGGCAGAACGAGATCGCCGATTTCAATCGGCATGCCGAAGGGAACTGGAAACGGCACCGCCTTGGGGCCCCAAACGAGATAGGCCACGTTTTGCAGCACGATGGACATGCCGAAGCCGGAAATGATCATCCCCATGCCGGCGACGGTATAACCACCACCCGCACGCGTCAGCCGTCGATAGAACACCAGTTCGATCAGCACGCCGACAAGCCCGGTGACGATCATCGACAGCACAAGTGTCGCCGCGTAGCCAAGCCCCAGGGTGTGGAAGATGGTCAGGCCAATAAAAGCGCCGAGCATGTAAATTTCGCCATGGGCGAAATGCAGGATGTCGAGGCCGGAATAGATGAGCGAGATGCCGATTGCCACCAGCGCATAAATCATGCCGATCGACAGACCGACGATCACGAGATCGATAAAATAGTTCACGTTTCCACCCTGATTTTATCTTTTGTCGCCTGCTTGTAGCGCAGGTCGTTAGTGCATGCTGAGGCTGGCTTCCTGGTTTGCAACGGTTCCGCCAAGATAGGAAAGACGCACGTTTTCGTCGTGAATGAGCGCTTCCGCCGGTCCTTCGATATGGATCACGCCATCCTTGATCACATAGGCGTAGCTCGCCAGCAGGAGCGCCATGCGCACGTTCTGCTCAACCATCAGCACCGTCATGCCGTCGCGCGCGATGCGCGAAATGGTGCGGAAAATATCGAGGACGATTTGTGGCGCCAGCGCAGCGCTCGGTTCATCGAGCATGATCATTTTCGGATCGGACATCAGACCCCGACCGATGCACAGCATCTGAAGCTGGCCGCCCGATAGCGTCCCTGAGAGTTGTTTTCGCTTTTGCTCAAGCACGGGAAAATAGCTGTAGACTCTTTCCAGAGCGCGAGCTGTTCGCGCCCGATCGCCAACGACGAAAGCCCCGATTTTCAGGTTTTCTTCGACCGTCATGCCGGGAAAGGCTTCCTTGCCCTGGGTTACCTGGACGAGGCCGCGCTTAACGATGCGATCAGGACGCATGCCGTCGATCCGTGTCCCGTCGAACGTGATCGAACCGCTCCACGGCTTGATCAAGCCGGAAATGCCTTTGAGTAAGGTCGATTTGCCGGTGCCGTTGCCGCCAAGAAGCGCAACGATGCGGCCCTCGTCGACCTTAAGCGTGGCGCCGTTCAGAATTTGAACGCTGCCATACCCGCCGACGACGTTTTCGACCTGCAGCATTTCACTTCCCTCTTGCCTAACCCCGCACGAAGTCTGCTAATTAGAAGCGAATGAGGCGGCTGGTAAAGCCCATTCGTAAAAACAAGAGTAGCAGCTGGCCCGGATTGCCAATCAAGGAGATCCGGAGTTGGCCGACGTTTTCCGGGAGGAAACGATGCATATGGGGAAGAGGGGCGTGTTGCCCCTGGCAGCGCTTGCGCTGGGGATCGCCGCTACGCCGGTCATGGCGCAGGATACGATCAGGGTGGGCATTACGCTCCGCATGATCGTAGAGAACGGTCTCCGCTACGGTCAAATGACCAAGGAAGAGCTTGAATCCGTCAACGCTTCGGGCGGCATCAACGGCAAGAAAATCGAAGTCTTTTTGCTCGATGACGAATGCAAGCCTGATAAGGGCGTTGCAAACGTCAATCGCTTCATCCACCAGCACAAGGTCCACCTTGTGATCGGATCGACCTGCAGCTCGGTCTCGATGCCGATGGTCGATATTACGGCAAAAGAGGAAGTGCCGCAGATCGTGCCGCACTCCACCAACTCGAATATTACGCAAAAAGGCAGCGCCTGGGTTTTCCGCACTGCGGTATCAGAGCGTTTTTATGCGTCGGTCCACGCGAAATACCTGTCTGAGAACGTGGGCAAGAAAGTCGCCTATCTGTTTACGACGGACGGCGCAGGTATCGGCTTTGCACGGGACTACAAGTCCTTCATGCAAAAGACCTACAACGTAGAGCCGGTCTATGAAGCTCAGATGCAGGAAACCGATCTCGATTTCCGCTCGCATTTGCTGAAAATCAAGTCGATGAACCCGGACGTGCTGGCGATTGGCGGGCAGCTCGACGCCATCGCGCGCATTACCCAGCAATCCTATGAAGTCGGCATTCCGAGCCGCGTGCGTCGTGTTGCGGCGTCCGCTGCGTCCAACGCGCCGGTTCCTGAGCTGGCGGGTGATACCGCGAAAGGGCTGACGTTTGCCGCGGCTTTCTCCTGCAAGGACGAGCGTCCGATTGCGCAGGAATTCGTGAAGATGGTGCAGGAGAAGTACAAGGTTCGCTGCCCGGATCATGACTTCAGCCAGGCCTATGAAACCGCACAGATCGTCAAGCTGGCATTCAAGAATGCCAAGTTGGACGGCACCGATGCGGCGCTGGCGGCCGATCGCAAAGCAATTCGTGACGCGCTTGCGAATATCAAAGACTACAACGGCCTTGCCTCGGGTCCGATCAACTTCTGCGCCGATGCAACTCCGCAGTGCCGTGACGGCAACCGGACTGGCATTCTGGTTGAGTACACCAAGGGCGGCAAAGACTATGACATGCGCGTTCTGGCGCGTGTGTCGTTCGACGCCGATTTTGGTCTCGAGAAGAAATAGCGCCGAAGCATATCCGCGCGTACTCCCGGCTTCATGCCGGGAGTACGTCTCATAGCATCACAATCGCGGAGGCAAGGCCACGTGAGTGTAGAAAACCTGGCGCGACCGGTCGTTCAGCCCGCCGGAATTCTAGACCGTCTTTCGGCGGTTCATCCGATCGTTCCCTGGATAATCGGTTTTCTCGTTTTGCTTCCGTTGCCGCTGCTAATGGGCAACGCGTATCATCAGTATGTCCTCAACATTATTCTCATTAACATCATTCTCGCGGTTGGCCTGAATATCGTGAAAGGGTTCGCGGGGCAGGTAACAGTCGGTCATATCGCCATCGCTGCCATTGGCGCCTACAGTTCAGCGGTGCTTTCGACGCAGGTTGGCCTGCCATTCTGGCTTGCGCTGCCGGGCGCGATCGCGATTGCGGGAATTGCCGGTGTGATTGTCGGCATTCCCTCCTTCCGGTTGGAAGGAGCCTATCTCGCGCTTGCCACGCTAGGCTTGGCGGAGTCGGTGCGCATTTTCATTTCTGCTACGGATTCGCTTGGCGCCGCCATCGGATATGAAAATATCCCGCCGCCGGTTTTCTTCGGCACACCATTGGACACGCATTTTTCCTATTATTACGTAATCCTGCCGCTGGCGATTATCGGCATGTATTTCTCGTTCACGATCCTGCGCACGGACATCGGGCGCGCGTTCAAGGCAATGCGCGAGGATCCGCTCGCCGCCGCCGCCACCGGGATCAACGTGCGCAAATACAAGCTGATCGCATTTCTCATCAGTGCGCTGTATGCGGGTTGCGCCGGCAGCCTGCTGGCGCACATGACGCCCGGTTTCATTCATCCCAACAGCTATACGATCGTTGAGATGGTGACCCTGCTGCTGATGATCGTGTTCGGCGGCATCGGCCATATCTGGGGCGGCGTGATCGGCGCAATTATCGTGACGATCATTCACGATCTCACGCGTGAATATTATCAGTACCAGATGCTTCTGTTCGGCATGGTGATCGTGCTCACCGTTCTGTACATGCCGAAGGGCATCGGTGGATTGATCGACCAGTATCTGGCGCGGCGCCGTTTCAATGAGATCAGGCAGGTGAAGTCCAATGCTGCTTGATGTCAAAGGACTGACCAAGAGCTTCGGCGGTTTGGTCGCCGTCAATAACGTCGATCTGTCAATCCGGGCCGGCGAGGTGCGCGGCATCATCGGCCCGAATGGATCGGGCAAGAGCACGCTGTTCAACCTGATATCGGGCGTTTATCTGGCCGACAGCGGTCGCATTACGTTCGACGGCCACGACATCACGGGAAAGGAGCCGCACGAGATCGCGCGGCTCGGCGTCGCGCGGACATTCCAGCTTCTGCGCATCTTCGGCGGCATGAGCGCGCTGGAAAATCTGCTGATCGGTCATCATGGCCTGGTCCGCTACGGCACCATGTCTGCCATCATCGGCACCGGAAAGGTGCGGGCCGAGGAACGCCGCATCAAGCAGGAGATGATGGAGCTGCTGTCCTTCATCGGCCTTGCGGACTACGCCGACATGCCGGCTTCGGAAATGTCGATCGGCCAGCGCCGGCTGCTGGCGCTGGGTCGTGCAATCGCCATGCGTCCGAAGCTGCTGATGCTGGATGAGCCGGCGGCTGGTCTTTCGCCCGTCAACGTCGACCGTCTGTTGGAAACGGTACTGGCTCTCAAAAAGCGCTATGGCCTGACGGTCGTCATCATCGAGCATATTCTGAAGGTGGTGATGGAAACCTGTGAGACGATCACCGTGCTCGATCACGGCGAGAAGATCGCGGAAGGCGCGCCGGGGGACATCAAGGAAGATCATCGCGTGATCGAAGCCTATCTCGGCAAGGAGATGGGCGATGCGGAAGTGCGCGAGTTCCTGCAGGCATCCTGATCGACAACACCGCAAAGAGGAAGACAGCCATGCGGCTGGAAAAGCCCGAAGTCGTGATCGTGGGAGCAGGCGCCATGGGTGGTCTGTTCGGTGGTCTCATGGCGGAGCAGGGTTTGCCGGTCACGCTGGTCGATACGTGGGCCGATCATGTAAACGCTATCAACGCCCATGGGCTGCGCATGGTGGGCGTCGGCGGGGATCGCCCGATCAAGGTCAGGGCAACCGCCGATCCGTCGACCATCGCGTCCGCCGACGTCGTGCTGTTCCAGTGCAAGGCTTTCGTGACTGAGGCTGCGGCGGCTGGCGTCAAGCACCTGTTCGGGCGGGGCGCCGTTGCGGTCAGCTTCCAAAATGGCCTCGGCAACGAGGAGGTGATCGGCAGCGTACTTGGTATCGAGAACGTGCTGGGCGGGCTGACGGCACAGGCGGGGCTGGTCGAAGCACCGGGTGTCGTGCGCAATTTCGGCGATCTGCCGACGCATATCGGCGAGTTGAAGGGCGGGCTGTCCGAGCGGGTGCAGGCCGTTGCCGATGCGTTTACGCGGCATGGTCTGCCGACTACGGCGAGCGCCGAAATCAAGCGCGAAAAATGGAAGAAGCTGCTGGGCAACGTCGCGCTCGGCGCCATCTCGGCGGTGACCGATTTCCGTTCGTTTGAGATCATGGCGGTGCCGGAGTTGCAGGACATCGTGTTCCGCGGCGTGGATGAGGCGGCGGCTGTTGCCAAGGCCGAGGGCATTCCACTCGATGTCACCGAGGCGCGATCGGTTCTGATGAAGCTGGTCGATACGACTGGCGGTGGCACCGGCACCAGCAAGTCGTCGATGCGCGAGGACATCATTAAGCGTCGGCGCACCGAGATCGATACCATCCACGGCGCCGTCGCGCGGCTCGGCCGCAAGCATGGCGTGCCCACCCCGACGATCGACACCATGGTTGCGCTCGTGAAGGGGCTTCAGTCGCAGTATCTCAAGAGCGTGTGAGGATCAGACATGGCCGGTGAGTTCGAAGGCAAGGTTGTTGTCGTCAGCGGCAGCAGCCGCGGTATCGGCCGGGCGATCGGCGCGGCGTTCGCGCGGGAAGGCGCGCAGGTGGTGCTGGCTGCATCGAATGCGGCGCGGCTTGCCGAGGCGGCCGATGCGATTGCCCGAACCGGCGCGAACAAGCCCGCTATCGTGGCCGGCGATCTTCGTGACATCAAAGGCTGCGAGGCGGTTTTCGAGGCCGTGAAGTCCCAGTTCGGCCGCTGCGACGTGCTGGTCAACTCGGCGGGTGCGACCAAGGCCGGCGCCTTCCTCGACCAGCCGGATTCTGACTGGCAGGATGGCTTCGCGCTTAAGTTTTACAGCGCGGTGCGCCTATGTCGCCTGTTCTGGCCGATGCTGAAGGACGCCCAGGGCTTCGTCGTCAACATCATCGGCGGGGCGGCTCGGACACCCGATCCCGAGTTCCTGGTCGGAGGTTCGGTCAACGCCGCGGTCGCCAATTTTACCAAGGGATTGTCGGGACTTGGCAAGCGCGATGGCGTCAACGTCAATGCCATTCTGCCGGGTTTGACTGAGACCGAGCGCGTTGAGCAGTTGTTTCAGCAGCGCGCGTCTGCCATGAAGATTTCGCCCGCGGAGGTTCGTGAGCTTGCTGTTAAGAAGGAGGGCCTCCGCCGCCTGGGCAAGCCGGAAGACGTCGCCGAGCTGGCGCTGTTTCTGTCAAGCGAACGCGCCCGCCATAT
>JAEZBU010000019.1 GCA_023426855.1 Pseudomonadota bacterium
CGTCCTTGAAGTGCTGGATCAAGGTCCCGGGTTCCGGACCTTCGTAGAGCACCTTGGCCTTACCCTCATAAATGCGACGGCGCCTGTTCATCTGCGAATGACCTCTGAAAAGCAAAATCGTGCGAGCGTTGGGCATGAAGGGGACGGTTTCATATCCGAAATCGGGGCCGATCTATCCTATCTCAGTGCAGCGTGCCGACACCTCGGCACGGCGTGGCGGGAGGACCGAAACCCGATGAAAGATCTGGCCGGACACTAGCCGAACGCGGGGGGAGAAACAATCTCATCTCCAGGTCCCGTTGCCGCGTGGCTAATACGACGCGCCAGCCATTGATCCGGCTGCCGTCTGCGTTTATGGGTCGGCAAGGTTACGGGATTTCAAGTCGGCGCGTTTTGAAGATCGCGTCGGCGGCTGCGTGGCGATATCGTCGATTTGTGGAGAAAAATGAATGACGACGTTTGATCAACGTGAAAAAGGTTTCGAAAAGAAATTCGCTCACGATCAAGATCTTAAGTTCAAAGCAGAGTCGCGCAGAAACAAGATGTTGGGTGAATGGGCTGCTGCCAAGCTCGGAATCACTGGCGAAGGCGTTGATGACTACGTGAAAGCTGTGCGCAAGGCAGATTTGGCCACAAAAGGCGACGAAGACGTCTTCCAAAAGCTTCGCGATGACTTCGCAGCCAAGGGTGTTGCTATTTCTGATGTTGAAATCCGCGACACAATGGCGTCCTTCCTCGCGGAGGCCGTGACCCAGATCGAAGCCGCGCCAAAGTCGTGAAGCAACCTTAATCGCGCATAGCTCTCAGGAGGGTTCATCTCCTGGGGGCAAAACCTCGAGAATAGCCGCGCCGTCGAGTTCGCTTTTGCCCTGGGCAGCGAGCATCCTGAACAACGTTAACGCCTGGGCCGCCATTGGCATCGCGAGATGGCGGCCCCTCGCGGCCTCGTTCAGCATTTCCAGATCTTTGAGCACCTGACGGGCGTAACCCGTTGGGGTCCAGTCACGCGCAATCATGCGCTTGAGCAGCACCGGCAAGAGGTTCGATCCGGCGTGTCCGCTGGCCAGCGCCTGCGGGATGCGGCTGGCCTCGATGCCGTAAGTCTCGGCCACCCGTAGCGCCTCCGCGATCACGCAGTAGTTGGTCAGCACCAAGGTTTGGTTGACCAGCTTGGTCGCCTGCCCCGCACCGACTTTGCCCATATGCGTGAAGTTGCCCAGGTGCTGCATGACCGGCGTGACCTTGGCGATGGCATCGTCGTCGCCACCGGCCATGATCGCGAGCGTGCCGGCTTCTGCGGCGCCCGGACCGCCGGACACCGGCGCATCGATAAAGCTCATGCCATGCTGTTTCAGTCCATCGGCTAGCCGACGTGTTGTCTCGATCTCAGCGGTCGAGTGATCGACGAAGACCTTGCCTGCAATGCCTTTGCCCGATGCGACACCGCCGCTGCCTTCGATGACGTCAACCAGTGCAGCAGTGGTGGTGACACAGGCGAGAATGATATCGGCAGTTTCTGCCACGGCAGCCGGCGATGCGGCGCCCTCCACGCCGAGCGCCTCGGCGGCGGTGATCTTCTCTGGGACGACGTCGTAGCCGATAACGCGATGTCCGGTCGCTTTCAGGCGACGGACGAAGCCTGTGCCCATCAGGCCCAGCCCGATAAAGCCAACAACCGCAGACGCCATCGATTTCACTCCCGGTTTTGTCTTTGATTTCGTTGAGGGCGATTAATCCACCGCTCGTTGCCCGTCTGCAAGGTTTTCCAGAGATCTGATGCTGTCGTGCGCTCGCCACGAAGCGGCGGCGGCGTGTATGACTGTTCACAGATGACTTCGTCATGGCGCGTGCAAGGGCCGTCACTGGAGGGGTGGAAATGGGGATTTTGAAAAGCTGCGCCGTGGCGCTTACCGCTGTCATGCTGAGCAGCGCCGGAGCATTCGCCGCCTGCCCCGGCAATCCGGATGCGCTGGGCGTTGCGCGCACGGTCGAGATCGACACCACGGGCGGGCCGGGCTTCGGTTTCGAGCAGTACAAGGTGCACGACTTCCTGGAGAACAAGGAAGTGGTGTTTACGTTCGATGACGGTCCGTGGCCGGCCAATACACGCGCCGTGCTGGATGCGCTCGATCACCACTGCACCAAGGGCACGTTCTTCATCATCGGCAAGCACGCGCTGTGGCATCCCGATATCCTGAAGGACATCGCACGGCGCGGCCATACCATCGGCAGCCATACCTGGTCACACGCCAACCTGCGCCGGGCCAAGCCGGATAAGGCCAAGGAAGAAATCGAAAAGGGCTTGAGTGCGGTCAAACTCGCTCTCGGAAGCGAACCGGCGCCGTTCTTCCGTTTCCCGTTCCTGCAGGATCCAAAAGCTCAGATCGAGTATCTCGGCACGCGCAACATGGCGATCTTCTCGCACGACGTCGACAGCTTCGATTTCAAGTTCCGCAAGCCTGAGGATGTCGTGAAGTCTGTGATGACCAAGCTCGACAAGAAGGGCAAGGGCATCATCCTGATGCACGATTTCCAGAAGTCGACGGCTGGCGCGATGGCACAACTGCTCTCGGAGCTGCAAACCAAAGGCTACAAGGTTGTGCATATGAAGGCTGCTGCGCCGGCTCAAACCTTGCCTGAATGGGATGAAATCGCCGCCAAAGAGATCAAGGGACCGGTCGTGAGCGGCCGCCCGACATCCAGTGTCGTGCGCACAATCAGCACGACGAAGTAAAACGCCTTAGCTGCGTCGGCGCGCCTCTCGACAAGGTTCAGCGGGATGCGCGCCGTTGCGGTCTGTTTTGCTTGGCTTGCTGCAGTGCCACCCAACGCCGGCAGCTTGGCAGCGTTAGCTTGCACCGAATACGGATGCCTGGCTGGCCGCGGGACGTTGATGCGGCCGCCAGTCCGGTGACAGTGCGATCGCCGCGTAGATCGTAGGCAGCTCTCCGGATCAGATCCGCCGCGGTCATGGCGGCCATGAACGGGTTGGCTGTTATCACCTCCGAGCCCAGGATCTGGTTTACGGGCGTCGTTGTCTCTGCCCGCAGCACGCGCACCGCGCCATTCGCTCCAAGCAGAAACGCCAGCCGCAGATTGGCCGATGTCGCGGGAAAGCCGTTGTCCGTCAGCACGGCCGCATTCTCGCTGGTGTAGATATGGGCGGCGCGGCGCGCGAACGCGCGATCGGT
>JAEZBU010000034.1 GCA_023426855.1 Pseudomonadota bacterium
TCCGGCATTGGAACTGATCGGTCATGCCACGTCTGGTGTCGCGGTCTTTGCTGCCGGCCTGGTGCTGTCGGCGCACAAGTTCAAGCTGAATGCTGAGGTTGTGTGGAATGCGATCGTGAAGATGGTCTTGATGCCGGCCTGTATGTTGGGTGCAGCGATCTACTTTGGCATTGCCGGACATAAGCTCGAGGAACTCGTACTGCTCGCGGCGCTGCCGCCTGCATTTACGGGTGTCGTCCTGGCCGGGCGCTATCAGACGTATGTCGATCTCGCATCATCGACACTGATCGTCTGCGCGTTTCTTTTCGCAGTCGCTGCTCCGATGTGGATCGCCATCGCGCGGCATTATGGAGGTTAGGTGTTCCCGTATCGGCTTCACATCTTCTCCCCCGGCAGCTTGCTCGCTTGCTTCACCCAGTCCTTGAACTGAGCTTCCTCGAACTTACCCTCGTAGATATCCAGGTAGCGGACGTGCTGCTGCTTCGAGGTTCCGGGCGGGATGGGGGTGAGCGCTGCGCCGCGGAAGAACGACACCTTGATGTACTTCGCGAAGCAGTGCAGCCCGAGGAACCACACGTCGTCCTCGACCCCGTACAGCGGCGAGTTCCATTTCACCGCCTTGCGCACGCCCGGCACGGTGCGCGTGATCACCTCATCGATGCGGCGGCCGACGTCGCTTTTCCAGCCGGGCATCGCCGCGATGTAGGCCTGGATCGGCTCGTCGCCGTAGCCTTTCGCGATCTGCGGATTGCCGCCTGATAGAAGTTTCGGCGTGTCCGCCGCTGGTTCACCTATGCCTTTGAGATTGAGCGCCACCGCAGCGCGGACAAGGTCGGCGAGGGCGGCTGCGTCGATCGTGTCGCCGTCGTGGATGTCGATGGCGCGGCGGGCGTTGCCGTCCAGGCTGGCGTTGAACAGGCCCGCGGGATCGTCCAGGGCCGCGCCTTTGGCGAACGTCAGTTTGACGGCGGCCTTGTAGGTTTCGCCCGTGCAGATGATGCCGCCGTGCTCCCACACCGGCACGCCCATCGGGTTCGATGGCTTGCGCCACTTCACTGTCTCGGTGATGCCAGGGTCGGCCTTGCGGATGATCTCGCGGACGCGGGCGAGCGTGGCGCCGCGCCAGTCGTTCAGACCTGAGATCTTCGCGTCGATCAGCTCGGCGGCTGAGGGCTCGGGCGTGCTCTTGGCGGTCTTCGCGGTTGGCTTCGATGTTTTTGGGGACGGCTTGCTGGCCATTGCGTTCGCTCCGCTGAAAGAGGGTGGTGCAGCAAGGGCAGACAAAGCTTGCGAGACTATGGCGCGTGGCGGCGAAAATGCGCAATTCCGCGGGCGGCGGTGCGAGGTGTTCGCCACCGCGCCGCTGCCCGCGCAAATCGAACGAGGCGCGAGGCCTCCTTCTTCATCGGCCTACATCAGCGCCGCGTTGACCCAGAGATGGGTCAGGATGCTGGCGACGTAGCCGATCGCGATGGCCCAGCTCCAGCGCAAATGACCGAGGAACGTGTAGTGGCCGCGCGCGATGCCCATCAGCGCCACGCCCGCCGCGGTGCCGATCGACACCAGGCTGCCGCCGACGCCGGTGCTCAGTGTGACGAGCATCCATTGGCCGTTCGACATCACTGGGTCCATCGTCAGCACCGCGAACATCAGCGGGATGTTGTCGAATGCCGCGCCAAGTATGCCGATGGTGATGTTGGCGATGGTCGGGCCCATGCCGATGTAGAGATAATCCGACACCAGCGCCAGATAGCCCGCAACGCCCAGTCCGCCGACCGCGAAAATGATGCCGAAGAAGAACAGCAGCGTGTCCCACTCGATGCGGCCGATCTCCTTGAAGCTATCGAGCACCATGTCGCCGTTGTTGCGGCGGGTGCCTTTGCGCTGCAGGAAGTAGCTGTACATCTGAAGGTAGCCGAGGCCGAGCATCATGCCGAGCGCGGGCGGCAGCTGGAAGTAGCTCTTGAACAGCACCGCCGTCGCGATGGTGGCGGCGAACAGCCACATCACGCCATAGGCGCCGGGCTTGAGACGCTTCCTCTCGTTTGTCGGTTCCGGAGCGCCCGCGGGTACGGCGTGGTACATCAGGAAGGCCGGAATCAGGAAGTTAACCAGGCTCGGCAGGAACAGGTTGAAGAATTCCAGGAATTCCAGCTTGCCCTTCTGCCAGACCATCAGCGAGGTGATGTCGCCGAAGGGCGAGAACACGCCGCCCGCGTTGGCCGCGACCACGACGAGAATGCACGCCGGCAGGATGAACCGGCGATTTTCGCCGCCGACGGACATGATGACGGCGCCCATGACCAGCGCGGTCGTCAGATTGTCGATGATCGGTCCAAGGACGAATGCCATGCCGCCAACCAGCCAATACATCTGCTGGTAGGACAGCCCCATGCTGACGACCTTGATGCGGAGGACGTCGAACAGGCGCCGCTCTTCCATCGTGTTGACGTAGGTGACGGCCACCACGATGAACAGCATGAGCTCGCCGTAATCGAGGATGACGTGCTTGGCTGCGGCCTCGAGGATTTCGGACTTGCCTTGGCCAGCATACACGAGGCCCAGGAGCGCCCAGATCAGGCCCGCTGCCAGCATGACCGGCTTGGATTTGCGCAGGTGGATGACTTCCTCAACCGCCACGAAGGCGTAGGCAGCGAAGAAGATCAGGAGCATCAGGTATCCGACCGGATGCTGCGTGAGATTAAGGGTTGGGGCGAGCTCTGCGGCGTGTAGTGAGGAAGGGGTTATCGTCAGAAGGGCTAAAACCGCGACAAACAACATACGCCCAGGAAAACCCTGCATCCTTCCTCCCCCGCATCGGTCATCGTTACGATGTTCAGAAAACGAAACATCGTTGTGTCGTGATGTTTTGATTTTGCATCATGATAGACTTTAGGCTGTTGCAGCAAGGGCTCAGTTAGAATAAATGCCGTGGTGTCGTGGACACGGTCGATTCTTTAGACAACTTTCATGATGACCGCGCGCTTTCTTGCGCTGCAGCATTGGTGCTGCTTCGAGAAGCGATCTGCCTTGGTCGTCTGTCGCCAGAACGTGTTGGTTGCGGATCATGCGCGCTTCCACGTCATTGCGCGCTGCCTGGGCAAACGGCAGTTTTCTCCGTGGGCGGACTCAATGGCCGTCCCGGCTGCTAACGCATCAGTTCGCGCATGGCGTCGTCGAGGCCTTCCAGCGTCAGCGGGTACATGCGGCCTTCGAAGATGTCGCGCACCAGCTTGATCGACGGCGTCCAGCTCCAATGCTCTGCAGGCACCGGATTGAGCCAGACGGCGTGGCTGTAGACATCAAGCACGCGGCGCAGCCACTGGGCGCCGGGTTCCTCGTTCATGTGCTCCACCGAGCCTCCGGGCAGCGTGATCTCATAAGGGCTCATGGAGGCGTCGCCGACGAAGATCACCTTGTAGTCGGCCGGGAAGGTATGCAGCACGTCCCACGTCGGCGTGCGGTCGGTATGGCGGCGGGCGTTGTCCTTCCAGACGCCTTCGTACAGGCAGTTGTGGAAGTAGAAATACTCAAGGTGCTTGAACTCGGTGCGGGCGGCCGAGAACAGTTCCTCGATGCCCTTGATGTGCCAGTCCATCGAGCCGCCGACGTCGAAGAACATCAGCACCTTGATGGTATTGCGCCGTTCGGGCCGCAGATGGATGTCGAGATAGCCCTTGTGCGCGGTGCCCTTGATGGTGCCGTCGAGGTCGAGTTCGTCCGCGGCGCCATCGCGGGCAAAGCGGCGTAAGCGGCGCAGCGCGACTTTGATGTTGCGGGTGCCGAGTTCGATGCTGTCGTCGAGATCGCGGAACTCGCGCTTGTCCCACACCTTGATGGCGCGGAAGTTGCGGTTTTCCTTCTGCCCTATGCGAACGCCGGCCGGGTTGTAGCCATAAGCGCCGTAGGGTGAGGTGCCGCCGGTGCCGATCCACTTCGAGCCGCCCTGGTGACGGCCTTTCTGTTCGGCGAGCCGCTTCTGCAACTCTTCCATGATCTTTTCCCAGCCGCCGAGTTCCTCGATCTTCTTCTTCTCTTCCTCCGACAAGTAGAGCTGGCTGACCGCGCGCAGCCAGTCCTCGGGGATTTGCGTCTCGGCCGCCTCGCTCATCAGTTCGAGGCCTTTGAAGACGTGGCCGAACACTTGGTCGAAGCGGTCGAGGTGGCGCTCGTCCTTCACCAGCGTGGCGCGGGAAAGATAGTAGAAGTCCTCGACGCGGCGGCCTGCGAGATCGGCCTGCAGCGCCTCCATCAGCGTCAGATATTCCTTGAGCGTGACCGGCACGCGGGCGGCGCGCAGTTCGTGAAAGAAGGTGGCGAACATTCGGTCTCAGGCCTTTCGCGGAAGCTGCCGCTGGCGGGTTGTGATCGCCGACAGCTTGCCGCGAAACGGCGTCAGGCTCAATCCGCAGCCCGCGATCCGACTTCGCAGCCGCCGACGCGATAGTCCTTCAGAACCTCGGGCTTCACAACCAGACCATGACCAGGCGTTTCGGGCGGGCGCAGCTTGCCGCTGACGGGAATGGCCGGATTGACCCACAGGTCGTCGTTCCAATCCATGTATTCGAGCCAGCTCGCGTTCGGGATCGACGCCATCAGGTGCACGAGGATTTCGTGGAACAGGTGAGGGGCCATGCCGATCCCCCAGGTGTCTGCTACGGTGGCGATCTTGCGTAGTTCGGTGAGGCCGCCGCGCATCGGGTCCGGCTGCAGAACCGGTGTGCTGGGTGTGACGAAGAACGGGCGCAGGTCGTAGCGGGTGAAGTGGCTTTCACCGCCGACGATGCGCATTTTCAGCGCCGCCGCGATGCGCTTGTAGCCTTCGAAATCCTCGCAGACGACGGGTTCTTCCAACCAGTAAACGTCGAGTTCGTCGAGATGACGCCCGGCCTGGATCGCGGTATCGGCAGTCCAACCCATGTTCACGTCGATCATGATCTCGGTGTCATCGCCGAGTGCGTCGCGCATGGCGCGGACATTGGCGACATCCTCGCGCCAGGGGCGGATGTGGGCGACCTGCATCTTGATCGCGCTCATGCCCATGCTGGTGAAGTGCTGCGCCTTCTCGATCATGCCGTCGCGGCCAAGACCGCGCCAGCAGCCAGATCCATAGGCGGGGATTTCGTCATGACACTTGCCCCAGAGGCGGAACAGCGGAAGTCCGGCGCACTTGCCGATGATGTCCCATAGCGCGATGTCGACGGCGGATTGGCAGAACGTCGTAACGCCGCCGCGGCCCATCCAATAGGTACTTTTCCAGAGCGTCTGCCAGATGCCTTCGACTTCAGTGGCATCGCGGCCGATGATTTTCGGCGCGATCATTTCGCGCATGCAGGTGTCGAGCGTTTCCAGCCCACCGCACAGCGTATGAAGATAGGCAAATCCGGTCAGACCGCCCTTCGTTTCGATCTCCAGGAACAGGAGTTCGCGGGCGCCTGGTGGCACGATACCCGCCGCAGGAGGTGCGCCCACCCAGGGTATGCGGACGAGGGTGGTCCGCAGAGCGCTAATCCTGGTGTCCTGGCGGTTTGGCAGCGTGGGCATAGAGCGTCTCCTATTGATCAATTCTTGGGCTGCCCAAATGCAGGGCAACTCTCTGAAGCAATCCCGCCAAGTAACCTCTTATGTCGAAATCGCAATTCAGGTAGTTGCTTTTGCTCTGGCTGCCGACGTATACACAAATGACCTTACGGCGATGACACGCTAGAAGGCTATCTGCATCTAGCGGCTGTGCCGCCAATAATCGCGGGCCAAAGCAAAACAGGCTCTCGAAAAACCAACCACCCTGGAGGAATGATGAAACACCTTGGTTTGTCATTTATTGCATGCGCGTCTCTTGCAGTTCTCGCTGCTCCCGTGTCTGCACAGACGACTTTTAAGATGA
>JAEZBU010000079.1 GCA_023426855.1 Pseudomonadota bacterium
GTTACCGGCGTGGTTGTCGTGACGAATATGCCAATCAGGATCTCATGAACCACCGGCCGCGTCTGGGTGATCGAGAAATAAAGCATCGACGCTGCCAGAATGCTGAACAGCCCAAGCGTCGAGCCCAGCGTGGGCGCGTGAATACGCTCGTAAAAGGTTTTGAAGCGCAGTAATCCGATCGAGCCGAGCAGGGCCAAAGTGGAACCGAGGATGAGCAGAATCGACGTTAGAATGGCGACCCAAAGCGGCAGCTCTTCGGCCGTATTCATTCGATAACCTCACCACGCATGAGGAACTTTGCCATGGCGACCGTTGCGACGAAGCCGAGCAGACCAATAACCAGCCCCACCTCGAAATAGAGCGTCGTGCCGGAGCCGAGGCCAAAAACCAGGAGGAGCAGCATTGCGTTGACGTAAAGCGTATCCATGCCCAATACGCGGTCCTGTGCCCTCGGACCTCGCAGGATACGGAAGGCTGCGGCGGCCATCGCCAACGTCAGAAAACTCTTGGATAGCATCAGTGCTGCGGTCAGGATCAAAGTGCTCATTCGAAGATCTCCTTCAACAGGCCTTCGTAGCGTACCTTGATGATCTCGCCCCAGTCGTCATCGTCGACGAGATCAAGAACGTGAATGATCAGGACATTGCTTGCTGGCTCATAAGTGACCCAGCTCGTTCCTGGCGTCGCCGTGATGATGCACGCCAGAATAACGAGGCTGTAGTGGGAGCGCACGCTGAGCTGAATACGGACGAAGCCGGGCGTCCGATTGTGCTTGTCCTTGAGAACCAAGCGGGCGACTCGAAAATTCGAGCGCACCATATCACCGGCAAATTTGAACCCGAGCTGCAAGATGACCCACAGTCGCCTAAAGATCATCGGAGGCGCATCGAGCCGCACAATAATCGCCGATCCGGCAATGGCAAATACGCTACCAAGCAGAATATGTGCGGGTGCAAGGCTCTGATTGAGTAGCAGCCAGGTGATCAGCAGCATCGCAGTGATGACAGGATATGGAAGCCATCGCCTCATGGCGCGTGCTCCGTCTTCTTAGGTGCGATCCGAGGTTGCGCTTGCACGGCGGTGATGTAAGGGCGATTCAACTCGAGCCCCCTGGCCGTCTTCTCCATAAATTGCATCACGGGTCCGGCCTGGACGGTGAGACCAACGCAAAGGAAGAGAAGCAGGCCAACGGCACTCAGCTCGATACTGCGAACATGCGGGAGTTCGCGTTCCGGGAATGTCCAGAACGTCCGTATCCCGGCACGTGTCAGGGCGATGATTGTTGCCAGTCCGGAAACGAGAACGACGCAAAGAAGTATCCAGCCCTGAGGAGAAATGGTGCCGCCTCCGGCCAGCGAATACTGGTTGAGGAGGTTATTGAGAATGGCGAACTTTGCGATGAAACCAGAGAGCGGCGGCAGACCGGAGAGTAGCAGCGCGCAGGCAAGGAAGCTGACACTGAGCATGGCCATGATCGCGGGGATCGCGATGCCGACCTCTTCCGCCTCGTCCGCGTCCTCCTCTTCCTCCTCGCCGTAGACCTCCAGGGTGACCGCGAGGACATCATCGGCCGGCGTGCGTCCGCGCTCTACGAGTTCGACGAGCAGGAAGAATGCGGCGATCGTCAGCGTGGAACTGACGAGATAGAACAGCGCCGCACTGACCATCTCCATGCCGCCTAATCCGACTGCTACCAGCATTGTTCCGGATGACACGAGCACGTTATAACCCGCAAGACGGCCCAAGTCCTGCGACGCCAGCATTCCGATCGATGCAAAGCAAATCGTTGCAACGCCGATGCCGAACAACCAACCCTCAGCGAAGAAGACCGACGCGCCACCAGCGGCCTCGGCTGTTATCGATCCCAAGCGCAGAATGACGTAAACGCCGACCTTGGTCATGATCGCGAAGAGTGCCGCCACCGGCGCGCTCGCCGCCGCATACAGAGTTGGTAGCCAGAAACCGAGCGGCCAGGCCGCAGCCTTCACAAGAAAGGCGACGCCGAGGACAGCCGCTCCGATTTCGAATAGTCGTCGCTCGGAAGGGTCGAGGGCGGCAATGTGCTCGCCGAGCGCCGCCATGTTGAGCGTGCCGGCTGTGCCGTAGATCAGGCTGACGCCGATGAGAAAGAGCGTCGATGCCGCGAGGTTGATCACGATGTAATGGAGGCTCGCAGTGACGCGCGCGCGTCCCGAACCATGGAGCGCCAATCCGTAGGATGCCGCGAGCAGAACCTCGAAGAAAACAAAGAGGTTGAACAAGTCCCCCGTCAGGAAGGCGCCGTTCACCCCCATGAGAAGGAATTGGAACAGTGGATGGAAGTAGCTGCCGACGCGATGCCAGGAGGCCAGTGCGAAGAGCAGCGCGGCGCATCCGAGTGTTGCCGTGAGCAGCAGCATCAGGGCTGCAAGCCGGTCGGCGACCAGAACGATACCGAAGCTTGCCGGCCAGTTGCCGAGAAGGTAGACCCTGGCCGCACTGGCCGGATCCTCCTTCATGTTCGCCACAAGGAGTGCAATGGCAACCGCAACCAGTGCCAAGGTGGAAAGAACGCTGATCGCGGCCAAGGCCTCACGACGGCGCCCGTCGAGCAGCAGCATCAGTCCGCCGGCAAAAAGCGGGATGATGATCGGCGCGATGATCAGGTGATCAGCAAAGGTCACGGGCTCCGCTCCACGCTATCAACGTGATCGCTACCGGAAAGTCCCCGCGCCGCGAGGAGAACCACGAGAAACAGCGCCGTCATCGCGAAGTTGATGACGATGGCGGTCAGCACGAGTGCCTGAGGTAACGGGTCGGCATAGTGGGCGAGATCGGCGGGGACCGACGGATCGAGTACCGGCGGTGCGCCGACACGCAGGCGTCCCATGCCGAAGATAAAGAGGTTGACCGCGTACGACAGCAGCGACAATCCGATGATCACCTGGAAGGTTCGCGGACGCAAAAGCAGCCACAATCCTGATCCGGCCAGCACGCCGATGGTTATGGCGATAACAAGCTCCATCAGGTTGCTCCTTCCGCGCGTTGAGTGGTCTTGCTGGTCGTGCGACTGATGCGGAGCGACTGATGCGCAAGAGCGATGAGCACCAAGACAGTGGCGCCGAGAACCAAAGCGAAGACGCCAAGGTCGAAGAGCAGGGCGGATGCTATCGGCATACGACCCAGAATGGGAAGGTCCACGTACTGGAAGGACGAGGAGAGGAAAGGACGGCCGAAGAAGGTTGCCCCGACGCCCGTACCTCCGGCCGCCAGCAGACCGAACCCGATCCAGCGCACCGGCAGCACCGTCAGTCGCGCTTCCACCCATCGCGCGCCACCGGCCATGTATTGAAGAATGAAGGCGATAGCAAACGTCAAGCCGGCCACGAAACCGCCGCCCGGCAGATCGTGACCACGCAAGAACAGGAACATCGCCATCATAGCGACAACTGGAAACAGAAGCCGCATGATGAGGCCGGGCACGATCATGTAGTGCGCGGAGATCGGGTTCTTGCTCGATACCCCGTGCTCGGCATCGAAGAGATCCTGGAAATACTTCTGCGCCGGTAGCGCTACGCTGTCCCGCGCCGGGCGAAAGCGGCGGAGTAGGGCGTAGACAGTGATGGCGACAATCCCCAGAACGGTAATCTCGCCGAGCGTATCAAAGCCTCTGAAATCGACGAGAATGACGTTGACCACGTTTCGCCCTCCTCCTTCCGCGTAGGCTTTCTCGAGGAAGTTTCCTGAGATGCTGTGGGTCTGCGGCCGCGTCATGACGGCATAGGACAGCGCCGCAATACCGGCGCCACCGACGGCGGCGATGGCGAAATCGCGAAAGCGCCTCGCGAGAATGGGAATGTTCGCAGGCCTGCTTGGCTCCGGTCGCCGGTCCGGCAGCCACCGCAGGCCAAGCAGCAACAGCACGGTGGTGACGAACTCGACCAGCAACTGGGTCAGCGCCAGATCGGGCGCGGAGGCCCACGCAAAGGTCACGCAGGTCGAAAGCCCGGCTCCGCCCATCAGGATCACGGCTGCAAACCGGTGGAACTTCGCCTGTTGTGCGGCGCCCAAAGCACAAAAGCACCCGACGATCCAGACGAGCAGGAAGCTGGTATCGATCTCGTTCAACGCGGGGAAGTGAATGTCGATTGATCCCTTATATAGCGGCCAGATCGCTGCGAGCATCGTGACGCAGAACAGAAGCACGATCTGCGGCTGGAGCCGGCTCGAGCTCAATGACTGCACGAGCCCCCTCGCGCCGCGCCATGACGCGATCGCGATGGCTCGCTCGAATATGCGCTGTCCCTGCAGCCGGCGCAGGATCGGTGCGCCCTCCACATCGCCGGATAGGTAAGTCTGCAAGGTCGTGTAGGTCACGATGCCGCCGGCCAAGGCCAGCAGGCTCATCCACAGCGCGGGCGTGAACCCGTGCCACACAGCGAGGCTATATTCCGGCGCCGATTGTCCGAGCACGGCCCGCACGGCAATGTCGAGAAAGCCGCCGACTGTCGCCTGCGGCGCAATGCCGACAAGAATGCAAGTGAGCACGAGAAAGGCGATCGGCAACAGCATCCAGAGAACAGGATCGTGAGGCGTCCGCGGCAAATCCTTGGCCGGAGGACCAAAGAACACCTGATGGATCAGGCGAAGTGAATACGCCACGCTGAACATACTGGCGAGCGTGGCTAGATAGGGAAGTGCATCATCGAGCAGCGAGGGGACATGCGCCTCGACCGTTTCGGCGAAGAACATCTCCTTCGACAGGAAGCCGTTGAGCAGCGGCACGCCCGCCATGGCTGCGGCGGCTACCATCGTCAGAATGGCGGTGATCGGCATGGCGTGATAGAGGCCACCCAATCGGCGGATGTCGCGGGTTCCGGCTTCATGGTCGATGATCCCTGCCGCCATGAACAGCGAGGCCTTGAAGGTCGCATGGTTCATGATGTGGAAGATTGCTGCTACCGCCGCCAACGGGCTACCGAGGCCGAGGAGCAGCGTGATCAACCCAAGGTGGCTTATCGTCGAATAGGCAAGCAGACCTTTGAGATCCTGCTGGAAGAGGGCCATAAACGCACCGAGGAGCAGCGTTGCGGCGCCGAGGGGCGTGAAAATCCAGAACCAGTAGTCGTGTCCGGCCATCACTGGCCATAGTCGAGCCAGTAGAAACACACCCGCTTTGACCATGGCTGCCGAATGCAGGTATGCCGAAACGGGTGTAGGAGCTGCCATGGCGCGTGGCAGCCAGAAATGGAAGGGGAACTGCGCGCTCTTCGTCAGTACACCGACAGCGATCAGCAGGAGCATTGGCAGGTAGAGTGGGTGGGAGATGACGGTTTCCGCTGACCCGAGGACCACGCCCAAGTCGTAACTGCCTACGATCTGACCGAGAAGGAGCATCCCCCCGAGCAGGCAAAGGCCCCCCGTTGCCGTTACTGTCAACGTAATGCGCGCTCCATCACGAGCGGCTTGGTTGTGATGCCAATAGGAGATGAGAAGGAACGAGTAGAGACTCGTGAGTTCCCAGAAGAAGACGATCTGCAACAAATTGCCGGACACGACAATGCCAAGCATCGCGCCCATGAATCCCAGCAGAAAGGAAAAGAACCGTGGAACCGGATCCTCCGGAGACATGTAGTAGCGTGCATAGAGGATGACGAGAAGACCGATCGCGCAGACAAGGACGACGAAGCACCAAGCATAGCCGTCGAGCCGCAGGACGAAATTCAATCCCTGCTGAGGCAACCACTCAAATTCGGCGCGAACGATCGAACCCCGAGCGACGGGGCGAAAAAAGCAGGCCGCGATGACGAGCCCGGCGATCGCAACACCAGCCGCGAGCCATGCCTCGGCATTTCGGGCATTCGTTGGAAGAAAGGCTGCCACGAGGCTGCCCGCGAATGGCAATACGACCAGGGTGGTAAGCAGAACGATGTCGGTCGACATGCTCGTCAGGCAACCTTTCGCATTTAATGGCAGCGACTGGGCCGCTACCTACAGCCGTGTCCTCCGATGTCATCAGCCCCGCTTACGCCGGTCGCCTCGCTGGCCTACCAGAAATCGTCGAGGGAGTTCTATGCGGATATCCTACCTTAGCGTCGCGGCTACGGCCTCGGCAAACGCCATTGCTTAACTTGCAGGGAGACTTGGTGTCGCTTGCGGTGGCGACTGTCCGAGCAGTTGCCGGATCTTGGCGGGGCTCGATGTGCGTCGGATCTCCTGTAGGAGCGATTCTGCACGCAGCGTCCGGCTCAGTGCTCCCAGTGTCACGAGCAGTCCGCTCCTCTTGTCGCTCGGCCAGACCACGACGAACACGAGATCAACAGGATTGTTATCCGATGCTTGGAAGGGGATCGGCTGTACGAGCCGAAAGAAAACCGCCGCCGGCGTCGTCAGGCCGTCCATTCTCGCGTGTGGAACGGCAGTTCCGCGGCCAATTGCTGTCGAGCCAAGCTTCTCGCGGTCTGTCAAGGCTTTCAGAAGGATATCGCTAGCGACGCCAGTGGACCGGCCAAGATGCTCCGCTGCGGCAGCTAGAAGGGCAGCCTTGGTACCGAGCGGCGAATCCAACAGCACATCTTCGTCGCGAAGAATCGTAGCAAGACTTGTAGGTTCGACCATTTGTGTCTCCCGGAGACAAGAGTAGCGCATGGTAGTGTTATAAGTTTTTTGGGGCTATGGCTCGCGATGCCGCGACCGCGACGTCTACTGGAAAATATGCTGGGAACAT
>JAEZBU010000086.1 GCA_023426855.1 Pseudomonadota bacterium
TCGGCTTCGACGTTACCCTTGTGGCGCACGATCATGCGGCCGGTGTCGGTGGTCTGCCCGATCACCGCGAAGTCGAGGCCCCACTTGTGGAAGATGGCTTCGGCCTTGGCTTCCGCGCCCGGCTTCAGCACCATCAGCATGCGTTCCTGGCTCTCCGACAGCATCATTTCGTATGCCGTCATGCCGGTTTCGCGCTGCGGCACGTCGTCGAGGTTCAGTTCGATGCCGACGCCGCCCTTGTCGGCCATTTCCGAGGTCGATGACGTCAGGCCCGCCGCGCCCATGTCCTGGATCGCGATGATGACGTCCTCGGCCATCAGTTCCAGGCACGCTTCGATCAGCAGCTTTTCGGTGAAGGGATCGCCGACTTGCACGGTCGGGCGCTTTTCCTCGGACTTATCGTCGAATTCGGCGGAGGCCATGGTGGCGCCGTGGATGCCATCACGGCCGGTCTTGGAACCGACGTAGACGACCGGCAGGCCGACGCCTTTGGCAGCCGAGTAGAAGATCTTGTCAGACTTGGCGAGGCCGACGCACATGGCGTTGACCAGGATATTGCCGTTGTAGCCCGCGTCGAAGTTGGTCTCGCCGCCCACAGTCGGCACGCCGACGCAATTGCCGTAGCCGCCGATGCCGGCGACGACCCCGGCCACGAGATGCCGGGTCTTGGGATGCTCCGGATCGCCAAAGCGCAGCGCGTTCAGGTTCGCGATCGGCCGCGCGCCCATCGTGAACACGTCGCGCATGATGCCGCCGACGCCGGTCGCAGCGCCTTGGTAGGGTTCGATGTAGCTCGGGTGGTTGTGGCTCTCCATCTTGAACACGGCGCAATCGCCATCGCCGAGATCGACAATACCCGCATTCTCGCCCGGCCCCTGGATCACCTGCGGCCCGCTGGTGGGGAGCTGCTTCAGCCAGAAACGCGACGACTTGTAGGAGCAGTGCTCCGACCACATCACCGAGAAGATGCCGAGTTCGGTCAGCGACGGCTCGCGGCCCAGAATGCCCAACAGCCTCTGGTATTCGTCCGGCTTCAGGCCATGCTCGGCCACGATCTCAGGAGTGATCTGAAAGGCTGCTTTCTCTGAAGACGTCACGTTGGCATCCATGTCCGGCGCAATGGGTTATGCAGTGCGAAAGCTTATAGCCGGACCGCACCCAGATGTCGCGGGACGCAAGCGCGCTCCCACGGCTGAGTTCAGGTCTGGCGCGTGGTGTTCGATGTGCCCCACGTATCGGCGACCACATAGCCTTCCGGCCAGGGGTCGCTGGGGTCGACGAAATACTGGTGCATGCCGGTGATCCAGCCGCGACCGGTGATCGTCGCGCGGACCGCTTCGGTGCCGTTGCTGAGCTTCTCGGTGCCGATGATCCGGCCGACGAAGTGCGAACCGATGATCGATTCGTGCGTGATGCCCTGCCCGACCTTCAGCAATCCGCGGGCATACAGCGCCGCCATGCGGGCCGTGGTGCCGGTGCCGGTCGGGCTGCGGTCGGAGCGGCCGGGCGACACGATGCAGGTATTGCGGATGACGGCATCCGGTTCGGTGAACGGCATCGCGAACTGCACGATGCTGACATCGCGGATTTCCGGATGCTCGGGATGCACGACGGGATGCTGCTCGCGCGCCGCCATGCGGATCTTCTCACCCAGCACCGCCAGATCGCGCGCCTCGTCCGGCGTCACATTGAAGCCGAGCGATTTGGCATCGACGATGGCGTAGATCATGCCGCCGTAGGAGATGTCGGCTTTGATCGTGCCGTGGCCCGGAACCTCGATCGGCGCGTCGAGCTTCAACGCGAACGCCGGCACGTTGGTCAGCGTAACGGTCTCGCACTTGCCGTCCTTGCAGGCGGCGACGACTTCGACCAGCCCGCCCGGCATGTCGAGACGCAGGCGGGTTTCGGGCTCCTGCATCGGCACCATGCCGGTTTCCAGCAGCACGGTGGTGATGCAGATGGTGTTGGAGCCGGACATCGGTGGATATTCTGTCGGCTCCATGATGATGGCGCCGGCCTGGGCATCCTCGCGGGTCGAAGGCACGATCAGGTTGACGTGACGGGCAACCGAGCCGCGCGGTTCCTGGATCAACAGCCGGCGGATGTGATCGTGCTCGCGCTCCATGGTGAGCATCTTGTCGAGCATGGTCTTGCCGGCAGGCGGCAGCACACCGCCGGTGATGACGTCGCCGACCTCGCCTTCAGCGTGGCAACCTACGACTGTGATCACCCGGATATTGCGCATGGGATCGGGCTTTGCCTTCTACGCGGTTCCGACGAGGTTCGCGACGATGCTCTCGAACATGCGGCGGCCGTCCGTGGGACCGAGCAGCGGATCCACGACGTTCTCCGGATGCGGCATCATGCCGAGCACGCGGCGGCGCGCATCACAGATACCCGCGATGTTGCGCTGGGCGCCGTTGAGATTGGTTTCCGGGCTGACGTTGCCGGCTGGATCGCAATAACGGAACACGACGCGATCCTCGGCTTCGAGCGCGTCGAGCGTTGCGTCATCGGCGAAGTAGTTGCCTTCCGCGTGCGCCACGATCACCTGCATCACCTCGCCCTTGTCCATGGTGCTGGTGAACATCGTGTCCGTGGTTTCGGTGCGCAGCCAGACATCCTTGCAGATGAATTTGAGCGAGGCGTTGCGCATCAGCACGCCGGGCAATAGTCCGGCCTCACACAGGACTTGAAAGCCGTTGCAGATGCCGAGAACCGGCGTGCCCTGCTTGGCCTTGGCGATGACGTCGCGCATGATCGGCGAATGGGCGGCCATGGCGCCGCAGCGCAGGTAGTCGCCATAGGAAAAGCCGCCGGGCAGCACGATCAGGTCGGACGCAGGGACTTCGCTGTCACCGTGCCAGACCATCTGCGCCGGGTGACCGGACACGGCCTGCAACGTATCCGCGACGTCGTGTTCGCGGTTGGTGCCGGGAAAGATGATGACGGACGCCTTCATGGTACCCCGCTGGTAGGAGCCGCGACAATGCTGCCGGCCGTCAGGCCACGATCTCGTAGGCGTAGTTTTCAATCACCGTATTGGCGAGCAGTTCCTTGCACATCCGCTCGACGGTCTCGCGCGCGGCGGCCTCGTTGGCAGCCTGCAGCTCGACCTCGATGAACTTGCCCTGCCGGACCGAGTCGACGCCGGTGATGCCAAGCGAGCCCAGTGCGTTCTGCACGGCCTTGCCCTGCGGATCGAGCACACCGTTCTTCAGCGTGATCGTGATGCGTGCCTTCATCTGGCAAAGCCCCTTGCGACGTCGATCTGGCAAGAGGCGATAGCGCGGACATGGGGCCGGAGCAACCCCAAGTCCATGGACTGTGGCTCCAAGGCGCACAGGATAATGCGAAGCGGGCCGGTTTGCGACCGGCCCGTTCATGCTCAGTTCGGCTTGGCGCTGGGATTGGCGCCTGGGTTGGAGGCAACCAGCACAGGACCGGCGCCCTTCTGCGGCCGGTTCTCGGTCAGCACGCCAAGGCGGCGGGCGACTTCCTGATAAGCCTCCAGCAGACCGCCGAGATCGCGGCGGAAGCGGTCCTTGTCCAGCTTGTCGGAGGTCTGCAGGTCCCACAGGCGGCAGCAGTCCGGGCTGATCTAGTCCGCGAGCACGATGCGCATCTGATCGTTTTCCCACAAGCGACCGAACTCGATCTTGAAGTCTACCAGGCGGATGCCAATGCCTAGGAACAGGCCGACGAGGAAGTCGTTGATGCGCAATGCGAGTTGCATCACCTCATCGATTTCGTGCGGGGTCGCCCAGCCAAACGCTGTGATGTGCTCTTCGGAGACAAGCGGATCGTTGAGGCTGTCGGCCTTATAATAGAATTCGACGATGGAGCGCGGAAGCTGCACCCCCTCCTCCATGCCGAGACGGGTCGCCAGCGATCCGGCCGCGACGTTGCGCACCACCACTTCGAGCGGAATGATCTCCACTTCGCGGATCAATTGCTCGCGCATATTGATGCGGCGAATGAAGTGGGTTGGGACGCCGATCTCGCCGAGTTTGTTGAAGATATACTCGGAGATGCGGTTGTTGAGGACGCCTTTGCCCTCGATCAGCGCGTGCTTCTTGTTGTTGAAGGCAGTCGCGTCGTCCTTGAAGTGCTGGATCAAGGTCCCGGGTTCCGGACCTTCGTAGAGCACCTTGGCCTTAC
>JAEZBU010000193.1 GCA_023426855.1 Pseudomonadota bacterium
AGCGGCCCGATTTCACCAGCCGTGGCGAGCCGCATCGCCTCGGCGTTGGTCGAGTCTATGGCGTCGAGGCTGCGAAGCCGCATGCTTTCGGGAAGCGATGGGACGGCTTGCAGCATCGGCTCCTGTCAGTACTGGAATGTGCGCGCAGCAGTCTCAGCCACGTTGAGAATGGGAGTCGGCAGATACGGCACGATGAATACGAAGATGACGAGCGCGCAGGAAACCGCCATGACGAACCCGGCTTTGGGCCGGATCGGCAGGAAGCTCTCCTTCGGCGTGTCGAAGAACATGATCTTGACGATACGCAGGTAATAGTAGGCCGCGACCGCGCTGGACAGCACGCCGATCACCGCCAGCGCATAGAGCTGAGCATTGATCGCCGCCAGGAACACATAGAACTTGGCGAAGAAGCCGGCGAAGGGCGGGATGCCAGCCAGCGAGAACATCAGGACGCCGAGGACGAACGCCATCGGCAGGTTGTTCTGGGCCAGCCCCGCGAGTTCATCGATGTCTTCGACCGGACCGTCCGCGCGACGCATCGACAGGATGCAGGCGAAGGTGCCGAGCGTCATGATCAGATAGACGCCCATGTATAGCACGATGCCCTGCGTGCCTTCCTGCGAGGCGGCGGCAAGCGCGACCAGCGCGTAGCCGACATGGCCGATCGACGAGTAGGCCATCAGGCGCTTGATATTGCGCTGGCCGATGGCGGCAAACGCACCGAGCAGCATCGAGGCGATCGAGAGAAACACCACGATCTGCTTCCACTGCGCCTCGAAGCCTGAGAACGCGGTCAGCAACAGGCGCACCAGCAGCGCTACGGCCGCAACCTTGATCGCCGACGCGAAGAACGCCACGACCGGAGTCGGCGCACCTTCGTAGACGTCCGGCGTCCACATGTGGAACGGCACAGCCGAGATCTTGAACGCCAAGCCGACCAGCACGAACACGAGGCCGAAGATGAGGCCCAAGTTGTCCGCCGCCGGAACGCTGCCCGCAACCTTCGCGATAACGCTGAAGCTGGTCGAGCCAGTGAAACCATACACCAACGACGCGCCGTACAGCAGCATGCCGGACGCCAGCGCGCCGAGCACGAAATACTTCAGGCCCGCTTCGCTCGACTTGGCCTGGTCACGCCGGAACGCGGCCAGCACGTAGGCGGCAAGGCTCTGCATTTCGAGGCCGAGATACAGCGCGATGAGATCGCCCGCCGACACCATGATCATCATGCCGGCGGTCGACAGCAGGATCAGCACCGGATACTCGAACTTCATCTGCTTGACGTCGGACAGATCGTCGAACGCCAGCAGGATCGCGCCGGCTGAACCCGCGAGCACGAGCAGCTTCATCACCCGGGCGAAGCCGTCGGATACGAACGCGCCTTCGAACATCGCCGTGCTGCCCGACGGCTGCATCAGGATCAGCAGCCCCGCCAGCAGCAGCACGCCGATCGACAGCCAGCCGACCACGCGGCCTTCGGCGTCCGTCTCAGGCCGGAATACACCGTAGACCAGCAGGAGCATCGCGCCGATGGCGACGACCAGCTCGGGGTAAAGCGGCGCGATGGTTTGCATCAGGCTCGTGTCCATCATGCCCTTCCTACTGAGCGAGCGCGGCTGCGGTGCGGATCGCGGCCTCGTAGTTCTGCACGAGGTTCTTAACCGACACGGCCGTCACGTCGAGGATCGGCGCGGGGTAGAAACCAAAAAAGATGGTCAGGATGACGAGTGGCGCCATCACGAAGATCTCGCGCGGGCTCATATCCTTGATGGCCTTGAGGTTGGTCTTCTCCAGCACGCCGAAGATGATGCGGCGGTAGAGATACAGGCCATAGGCCGCCGACAGGATCACGCCAGTCGTCGCGAAGAAGGCGACCCAGGTGTTGACCTTGAACGCCGCCAGCAGCGTCAGGAACTCGCCGACGAATCCGCTGGTGCCCGGCAGGCCGACGTTGGCCATGGTGAACACCATGAAGCAGAAGGCGTAGATCGGCATGCGATTGACGAGGCCGCCATAGGCCGCGATCTCACGCGTATGAATCCGGTCGTAGATCACGCCGACGCACAGGAACAGCGCGGCCGAAACGATGCCGTGCGAGATCATCTGGAATATCGCGCCGTCCACGCCTTGAACGTTCAGCGTGAAGATACCCATGGTCACGAAGCCCATGTGGGCGACGGACGAATAGGCGATCAGCTTTTTCATGTCCTCCTGCGCCAGCGCCACCATCGAGGTATAGACGATGGCGATCACCGACAGGCCGAACACCAGCGGCGCCAGATCCTGGCTGGCCAGCGGGAACATCGGCACCGAGAAACGCAGGAAGCCGTAGCCGCCCATTTTCAGCAGGATCGCCGCCAGGATCACGGAGCCAGCGGTCGGCGCCTCGACGTGCGCATCAGGCAGCCAGGTATGCACCGGCCACATCGGCATCTTCACCGCGAACGAGGCGAAGAAGGCGAGCCACAGCCACCACTGCATGTCAGCCGGGAAGTTGGTCTGCAGAAGCTGCGTGATGTCGGTGGTGCCGGCATGCCAGTACATCGCCATCATGGCGAGCAGCATGAGCAGCGAGCCAAGCAGCGTGTAGAGGAAGAACTTGAAGCTGGCGTAGACGCGGCGCGGGCCGCCCCAGACGCCGATGATCAGGAACATCGGGATCAGGCCAGCTTCGAAGAACACGTAGAACAGCACGAGGTCCAGTGCGCAGAACACGCCGATCATCAGCGTTTCGAGCACCAGGAACGCCATCATGTATTCTTTGACGCGGTCCGTGACGCTGTCCCAGCTCGCCAGGATGCACAGCGGCATAAGGAACGTGGTCAGGATCACGAACAGCATCGAGATGCCGTCGACGCCGAGCCGGAACGTCAGGAAGCCGAGCCAGGGATGCTCCTCGACGAACTGGAAGTTCGCGGTGGTCTTGTCGAAGTTGATCCAGATCAGCAGCGACACCGCGAAGGTAACGACCGTCGTCCACAGCGCGACGTAGCGTGCGTTCTGCACGGCGTCGCGCGGCAGGAAGGCGATGAACAGCACGCCGACCAGCGGCAGGAAAGTCACCAGCGAGAGGATGGGAGCAGAAGCGATGTTCATAGCGGCTGCCCACCCGTGAACATAAGGATCGTCGTTATCAGGGCGACACCGATCAGCATGGCGAATGCGTAGTGATAGAGATAGCCGGTCTGCAACTTGACGACCTTAGCCGTGGTCGCCAGCACGCGGGCCGACACACCGTCAGGCCCCAGCCCGTCGATGATCTTGCCGTCGCCGGTCTTCCAGAGGAAACGGCCCAGCGCGAACAGCGGGCGCACGAACAGCCAGTCGTACAGCTTGTCGAAGTACCAGGCGTTGAGCAGGAAGTTGTACAGCGGCCGCAGCGCATTGGCCGTGGCGGCCGGTAGCCACGTTGCCGACATGTAGTACAGGTAAGCGAGGCCGAAACCGAGCAGCATCGCGATCGTCGCCGACCAGATCACCCAGCCCGGAACATGATGAGCGTGTTCGAGGATCTGGTTTTCGGGGCCGGTGTAGAGCGCGTTGCCCCAGAACGCACCGTAGCCATCGCCGACAAAGCTGTACTTGAAGGCAAATCCCGCAGCGACCGCGCCAACCGCGAGCAGCGCAAGCGGGATCAGCATGGTCAGCGGACTTTCATGCGGCGTATGGCTGTCGCCGTGATGATCGTCATGACCATGTGCCGCCTTGGCGTGGTCGTCCTTGGCATGCGCGGCATGATCGTCGCCATGCGCGTCGTGACCATGAGCGTCATGGCCGTGCAGCGACCAGCGGGGCGCGCCGTAGAACGTCATGAACACCAGACGCCAGGAGTAGAATGACGTCATCAGCGCCGCGATGACCAGCAGCCAGAACGCGTAGTTCCAGGCGGTGTGCGCCGCGTAGGCCGCTTCGATGATCATGTCCTTGGAGGCAAAACCAGCGAAACCGATGAAGCCCGGGATGCCGACACCGGTCAGCGCCAGCGTTCCGATCAGCATCATGGCCCAGGTGAACCGGATATGCGGGGCCAGACCGCCCATGTTGCGCATGTCCTGCTCGTGGTGCATCGCGTGGATGACCGAGCCAGCGCCAAGGAACAGCAGAGCCTTGAAGAAGGCGTGCGTGAACAGATGGAAGATCGCCGCCGAATAGGCGCCGACGCCGCAAGCCACGAACATGTAGCCGAGCTGCGAACAGGTCGAATAGGCGATCACGCGCTTGATGTCGTTCTGCACCAGACCGACCGTCGCCGCGAAGAACGCGGTGATCGCGCCGATCAAGGTCACGACGAGAAGCGCATTGGGTGCCAGCTCGAACAGCGGCGACAGGCGCGCCACCATGAACACACCGGCGGTGACCATGGTCGCAGCATGGATCAATGCCGACACCGGAGTCGGGCCTTCCATGGCGTCCGGAAGCCAAGTGTGCAGCAGGAACTGGGCCGACTTGCCCATCGCGCCGAGGAACAGCAGCAGGCACAGGGTCGTCATGATGTCGACCTGATACCCGAGGAACGTGAAGGTCTTGCCGGCGAGCCCCGGCACCGCCGCGAACACGGCATCGAGCTGCACCGAGCCGGTAACGAAGAAGACACCGAAAATGCCCAGCGCGAAGCCGAAGTCGCCGACGCGGTTGACCACGAATGCCTTGATCGCAGCCGCGTTGGCGGATGGCTTCTGATACCAGAACCCGATCAGCAGATAGCTGGCGAGGCCAACGCCTTCCCAGCCGAAGAACATCTGCACGAGGTTGTCGCTCGTCACCAGCATCAGCATGGCGAAGGTGAACAGCGACAGGTAAGCGAAGAAGCGCGGACGGCTGTCGTCCTCGTGCATGTAGCCGATCGAGTACAGGTGCACGAGCGACGACACGGAGTTGACGACCACCAGCATGACCGCGGTCAGCGTGTCGATGCGCAGCGCCCAGGACGCGTCGAGTTCACCCGAGGTGATCCAACGGGCGATCGGCACCTTGACCACGGTGTCGCCGAAGCCAACCTGAATGAACGCGATCCACGACAGGATCGCGGCGATGCCGACGAACGCCGTCGTCACGATCTCCGACGGCCTCGGTCCCATCATGCGACCGAAGAAGCCGGCGATTATCGCGCCGAGAAGCGGCAGAAAGACAATGAGCTGGTACATCATGGGAACGAGCGCAGCCTCCCAGTGTCGCAGCCCTGCATTGCGGGACCAGTCATCCCTACCCCTTCAGCAGATTGATGTCCTCGACCGCGATGGTGCCGCGGTTGCGGAACAAGACAACGACGATGGCCAGTCCGATCGCGGCTTCGGCCGCAGCGACCGTCAGCACGAACAGGGTGAAGACCTGTCCGACGAGATCGGAAAGGAAGAACGAGAACGCGACCAGATTGATATTCACGGCGAGCAGCATCAGCTCGATCGACATCAGCATGACGATGACATTCTTCCGGTTGAGGAAGATGCCGAAGATGCCGAGCGTGAACAGGCACGCCGCGACTGTGAGGTAATGACCGAGACCGATTGCTGTCGCTTCCATGATGGTTCCCCGCGCTCAGCTTCTCGATTCGCCGGACGGCACGATGGCCTGACCGGGCTCGACCTTGACCACCTCGATCGCGGTGGCCGGCGAACGGCCGACCTGCGCGGCAATCGACTGGCGGCGCACGCTCGGCTTATGACGCAGCGTCAGCACGATGGCGCCGATCATGGCGATCAGCAGGATGATGCCGGCGGCCTGGAAGTAAAAGACGTACCGCGTATAGATGAGCAGCCCGAGCGCCTCGGTGTTGGTGATACCGGAACCTGCCGTCGGGAACGGAGCCGCCGCGACACCGCTGACACCCGGACGCACATAAGCAAAGCCCAGCACCATGATCAGCTCGACCAGCACGATACCGCCGACCAGCGCAGCCAGTGGCGCGTTCTGGACGAAGCCGCTCTTCAGCGCCGCGAAGTCGATGTCGAGCATCATCACGACGAACAGGAACAGCACCGCCACCGCGCCGACGTAGACGATCACCAGCAGCATGGCCAGGAACTCGGCGCCGAGCAGAATGAACAGTCCCGCTGCGTTGAAGAACGCCAGGATCAGAAACAGCACGGCATGCACAGGGTTCTTGGCGACGACAACCATCGTGCCGGCCAAGACGCTCAGGACCGCGAAGAGATAGAAAAAGAACGCCGTCAGGCCCATCGTTTGCCGTCCGATCCCCCTTCGAGCCGACCGCTTCCCGGTCCGAAATTCCGCACATTCTGTAAGCCAGCCGGCACTGCGCTTCCGCAGCACCGCCGTGGCCCATTAGCCCAAGCCGCCCGATAAACCAAGCCGCAAACACCTGCGCTCAACCGAAACGGCACCACTCCAGACATCAGCGATACCTGGCGTCGAGCGCGATGTTGCGCGCCAGCGCCCGCTCCCAGCGGTCACCGTTCGCGAGCAGGCGCTCCTTGTCGTAGTAAAGCTCCTCGCGCGTCTCGGTGGCGAACTCGAAGTTCGGTCCCTCGACGATCGCATCGACCGGGCAGGCCTCCTGGCACAGGCCGCAGTAGATGCATTTGACCATGTCAATGTCGTAGCGCGTGGTGCGGCGCGTGCCATCGTTGCGGCGCGGGCCGGCCTCGATGGTGATGGCCTGCGCCGGGCAGATCGCCTCGCACAGCTTGCAGGCGATGCAGCGCTCTTCACCATTAGGATAACGGCGCAGCGCGTGCTCACCACGGAAGCGCGGGCTCTGAGGGCCCTTCTCATATGGATAGTTCAGCGTCGCTTTCGGCGCAAAGAAGTAGCGCATCGTCAGGAAGAACGCGCCGACGAACTCCGCCAGAAAGCTTGCTCTGATTGCTTGTCCGATTGCAGCCATCTTATGCCTCCGCCCTATGGGGCGATGCCGCCATAGTGGAGAACACCGGCCACCACGATCACCGAGGCCAGGGACAGCGGCAGGAACACTTTCCAGCCCAGCCGCATCAACTGGTCATAACGATAACGTGGGACCATGGCCTTCACCATGGCGAACATGAAGAACACGAAACAGAGCTTGAGCAGGAACCAGACGATGCCCGGCACCCACGTGAATGGTGCGATGTTCAGCGGCGGCAGCCAGCCACCGAGGAACAGGATCGTGGTCAGCGCGCACATGGTCACAATGGCCACGTATTCGCCGAGCATGAACAGCAGGTAGGGGGTCGAGCTATATTCGACCATGAAACCCGCAACCAGTTCCGACTCAGCTTCCGGCAGGTCGAACGGCGGGCGGTTGGTTTCGGCCAGCGCCGAGATGAAGAACACCACGAACATCGGGAACAGGACCAGCCAGTTCCAGTCGAGGATCGACCCCGGCATGCCGACCGCAGTGCCGATACCGTTGCGCTGCGAATTGACGATGTCGGTCATGTTCAGCGAGCCGACCAGCAGCAGCACGGTGATGATCACGAAGCCGATCGAGACTTCATAGGAGATCATCTGCGCGGCAGAACGCAGCGAACCCATGAAGGCGTACTTGGAGTTGGACGCCCAGCCGCCGATCACCACGCCGTAAACGCCGAGCGAGGAAATCGCCAGGATGTAGAGGATGCCAACGTTGAGATCCGAAATGACCCAGCGACCGAGGCTGTTCTCATCGACCGGAATGACCGCCCATACCGCCAGCGCCAGCCATGCCGTGACCAGCGGCGCCATCAGGAACAGCGCACGATCGGCACCCGCCGGGATCACCGGCTCCTTGAGCACGAACTTCAGCAAGTCGGCGAATGACTGGAACAGGCCGAACGGTCCAACCACGTTGGGGCCGCGCCGCATCTGAACCGCCGCCCAGACCTTGCGGTCCAGCAGCAGCAGATAGGCGACCACCAGCAGCAAGCAGACGGTCAGCGCCAGCGACTGGGCGATCATGATCACCAGCGGCCAGCCATAGTCCCACCAAAGTTCAGTCGCCGTCATCGCCGCAATCGCCCTATTCCGCCGCCTCGACAGCACGCTCGCTCGCGGCGATCGCCTTGAGCCGGCTCAACTCCGCCATCACGCTGGATGCCCGTGCGATGGGGTTGGTCAGGTAGAAATCCGCAATCGTCTGCTTGAACGGCGCGTTGCCGGCCGAACCGCCACGCTTGTGCAGCGCCGCGACGCCATCACGCCCAGCCGCCTCAACGCTGCCGATCCGGGCCAACTGCGGCGCCTTCGCGTACATCGCCTTGCGCAGCTGCGCGAGATTGTCATACGGCAGCACCTGGCCGACCAGCGGCGACAGCGCGCGCAGGATCTTCCAGTCTTCCTTGGCGTCGCCCGGTGCGAAAGCCGCCTGCTCGGTCATCTGCGCGCGGCCTTCCAGGTTGACGTAGGTGCCGCTCTTCTCGGTGTAGGCAGCGCCCGGCAGGATGAGGTCGGCGCGATGGGCCGCCGCGTCGCCGTGGCTGCCCTGGTAGATCACGAAGGCGTTGCCGAGGCGAGCCATGTCGATCTCGTCAGCGCCAAGCAGGTAGACGACGTCCATATCGCCACCCAGCATGGCCGAGACGTCGCGGCCACCATTGCCCGGCACGAAGCCGAGATCGAGACCAGCAACCCGTGCGGCTGCCGAATGCAGGACACAGAAGCCGTTCCAATCGGCGTCCTTGCCCTCCGTCGCGGCCTGGGCAATGCCTGCCGCCTGAGCCAGAATGGCAGCACCGTCACTGCGCGCCATGGCGCCCGTGCCAACGATGACCAGCGGCCGCTTCGCGTTCTTCAACACGTCGGCGAAGGCATGCCGCCCGCCAGCCACTTCGGCCAGCGTCTGCGGGCCAGCGCCCAGATGCTCGTAGGGATAGGTGAGATCGACGCGATCGCCGATCAGGCCGATCGTCATGCCACCGCGACGCCAGCGCTTCAGAATGCGTGCGTTGAGGACGGCCGCTTCCAGGCGCGGATTGGCACCGACGATCAGGATAGCATCGGCATCCTCGATGCCGTCGATGGTGGCGTTGAACAGGTAGCTGGCGCGGCCGAGCTTCGGATCGAGCTGCTCACCGGCCTGACGGCAATCGATGCTGGCGACACCCAGCCGCCCCATCAGGTCCTGCAGCGCGAACATCTCTTCCGCCGCCGCCAGATCACCGGCGATGGCGCCGACGCGCGCCGGATTGGCGGCCTTGAGCTTGTCGGCGGCGATCTGCAGCGCCTCGTCCCAGCTCACTGGCTCAAGCTTGCCGTCCTTCTTGGCGTAGCACTGATCCAGCCGCTGCGTGCGCAGGCCATCGGCGACGTGGCGCGTCTTGTCGGAGATCCACTCCTCGTTCACGTGGTCGTTGTTGCGCGGCAGAATGCGCATCACTTCACGGCCACGCGTATCGACACGGATCGCGGCGCCCATCGCGTCCATGACGTCGATCGACTCGGTCTTGCGCATTTCCCACGGACGCGCCTGGTTCGACCACGGCCGATGCGTCAGCGCGCCGACAGGGCACAGGTCGGCGATGTTGGCCGACAGCTCCGACATCATGCCCTTTTCGAGGTAGGTCGTGATTTCCATGTCCTCGCCGCGGCCGATCGCGCCGAGTTCCGGCACACCCGCGACTTCCGTCATGAAGCGGACGCAGCGCGTGCAATGGATGCAGCGAGTCATGAACGTGCGGATCAGCGGCCCGAGGTGCTTGTCCTCGACCGCGCGCTTATTCTCGGTGTAGCGCGAGCCGCCAAGCCCGAACGCCATCGCCTGATCCTGCAGATCGCACTCACCGCCCTGGTCGCAGATCGGGCAATCCAGCGGGTGGTTGATGAGCAGGAATTCCATCACCCCTTCGCGCGCCTTCTTCACCATCGGCGTGCGGGTGTTGATGACCTTCGGACTGCCATCCTTGTTCGGCGGCAGGTCGTTGACGCCCATGGCGCACGAGGCGACCGGCTTCGGCATGCCGACCACTTCAATCAGGCACATGCGGCAATTGCCGGCGATCGACAGGCGCTCGTGATAGCAGAAGCGCGGAATGTCGACGCCCGCCTGTTCGCAAGCCTGGATCAGCGTCAGGCCATCGTCGACCTCGACAAGCTGACCATCGATGATGAGTTGTTTCGGCATCGCCCCTTACTCCGCCGCCTCACGCTGATGGGCCGCCTGATAGCGGTCGATGCGCGCCTCGATCTCACCACGGAAGTGACGCAGCAGGCCTTGAACCGGCCATGCGGCCGCGTCGCCGAGCGCGCAGATGGTGTGCCCTTCGATCTGCTTCGACACGTCGAACAGCAGGTCGATCTCGCGCTTCTCCGCCTCGCCCTTGGCCATGCGTTCGAGCACGCGCCACATCCAGCCGGTGCCTTCGCGGCAGGGCGTGCACTGGCCGCAGCTCTCGTGCTTGTAGAAGTAGGCGATGCGGGCAATCGCTTTCACGATGTCGGTGGACTTATCCATCACGATGATGGCCGCCGTACCCATGGCCGACTTCAGCTTGACCAGACTGTCGAAGTCCATGGTCAGGTCATCGCACATCGTAGCCGGCAGCAGCGGCATCGACGATCCGCCGGGAATGACCGCCAGCAGGTTGTCCCAACCGCCGATCACGCCGCCGGCATGCGTATCAATCAGCTCGCGCAGCGGCACGCCCATCTCTTCCTCGACGACGCACGGGCGTTGGACGTGGCCGGAGATCTGGAACAGCTTGGTGCCGGTATTGTTCGGCTTGCCGAGGCCTGCGAACCACGTCGCGCCACGGCGCAGAATGGTCGGCGTAACGGCGATGGATTCGACGTTATTGACCGTCGTCGGCGCACCGTAGAGACCGACGTTGGCCGGGAACGGCGGCTTCAGGCGCGGCTGGCCCTTCTTGCCTTCGAGGCTCTCCAGCAGCGCCGTTTCCTCGCCGCAGATGTAGGCGCCGGCGCCGTGATGGACGTAGCAGTCGAAGTCCCAGCCGTGGATATTGTCCTTGCCGATCAGCTTGGCGGCATAGGCTTCGTCGATCGCCGCCTGCAGCCGCTCGCGCTCACGGATGAACTCACCGCGCACGTAGATGTAGCAAGTGTGTGCGCGCATCGCGAAGCTTGCGATCAGGCAGCCTTCGATCAGGATGTGCGGCTCATGCCGCATGATCTCGCGGTCCTTGCACGAGCCCGGCTCGGATTCGTCGGCGTTGACGACGAGATAGCTCGGCCGCGGATCGTTCTTCGGCATGAACGACCACTTGAGGCCAGTCGGGAAGCCAGCGCCGCCACGGCCACGCAGACCGGACTTCTTGACCTCGTCGATGATGGCTTCGTGGCCCATGTCGATCAGGGCCTTGGTGTTATCCCAGGTGCCGCGCGAACGCGCACCGGCCAGCTTCCAGTCGTGGAAGCCGTAGATGTTCGTGAAGATGCGGTCTTTGTCAGCGAGCATTCCGCCAGCCTTCCCGATCGTACTCAGTCGCTTGAACGCGCGAGGGTTTTCAACGT
>JAEZBU010000254.1 GCA_023426855.1 Pseudomonadota bacterium
CCAAATCGCAACCCGCTGCTGCGGTCGTCGAACCGCCGATGTCGAGCGGTCGCATCCTTTTCGCGATGACGATCCTGATCGTGCTGCTGCTGTCGAAGCACGCCTACTCTGCGTCGTTCACATCCTACTACACGTTCTATCTCATCGAACGCTTCGGCGTGACGGTGCAAGCATCGCAGATCATGCTGTTCATCTACCTAGCGGTCGGCGCACTCGGCGTGATCGCCGGCGGCATGCTCGGCGACAGGATCGGACGTCAACGCGTGATCTGGATATCGATCCTGGGCACGCTGCCGTTCGCGCTGATGTTGCCCTACGCCAGCCTGTTCTGGACCGGCGTGCTCAGCGTCATCGTCAGCCTGGTGCTTGCGAGCGCCTTCTCGTCGATCCTCATCTACGCGATCGACCTGATGCCGCATCGCGTCGGCCTCGTCGGCGGGTTGTTCTACGGCCTCGCGTTCGGGCTTGGTGGATTGTCGGCTGCGGCGATCGGATTGCTGGCAGACCAGATGGGCATCATCGCGGTATTCAAGATCTGCGCGTGGCTGCCGGCACTCGGCTTCCTGACCTTTTTGCTGCCACGCATGCCCGGGCGCTGACGTCCAGGCAGCGGGTCGATCAACGCCGCACCGAAATCGCCGTCCACTTTACCATCCGACTGCGCGCATATCTGCCCGGTTTCCGTTAAGCCGATTGCGCCAGGGCAAGCGGCACCGCGTCCGCATTCGGCCGGAAACGCGCGGTGGCTTTGTCGACGGTATAGGCGGCGGCCCACGTCGCACTCGAACGCGCCAACTCGGTGACGCACGAGATGATCTTCTCCACCTGCGCGTCGCTGTGCAGGTAGCTGAAGTTCAGCCGCACCCAGCCTGGCTTTTCCGTTTCATGACCTGACCGCAACCTGTCTTGCAGCGACAGCGACGACGGCTCATCGATCGCCAGCAATCGATGCGCATAGGGTCCGGCACAGGCACAACCGCCACGCACCTGGATGCCATGCACGTCGCTCAGCATGCGCGTGAAGAGCTGATGGTGAACCGGCGCGCCTGACGCATCGCGGATCTGGAACGAGAAGATCGGCAGCGCGTGCACCTCGGGCCGCTGGCCGAGAATGCGGATTTGCGGCACGTCGCGCCAAGCTTCCAGAGCACGCAGACGCAATTCTTCATCGCGCGCCAGGATCGTCTCCACACCAACGGCATCCTTGATCATCATGGCGAGCGCGGCGCGAATATCGCCGAGGCAATCCGGCGTGCCGGCCTCCTCGCGCATTTCAACGCGGCTGCTGTAGGTGTGCGTCCACGGCGATACGAACAAGACAGAGCCCCCACCCGGCGCGGTCGGCGTGGCGCGGCGCGCAACCGTATCACGAATGACCAGCACGCCCGACGCGCCGGGACCACCGGGGAACTTGTGCGGCGAGAACACGATGGCATCCTTGGCGCAATCGGGAGCCGGAGTCATCGCCATCGGCAGGTACGGCGCCCCGCAAGCGTAGTCCCAGATCGCCAGCGCGCCATACCGCTTCAACAACTGCGTCACCGGATCGGGATCGGTGATGATGCCAGTGACGTTCGAGGCAGCCGAGAAGGTGCCAACGATGAGTTCGGCACCGGCCGCGGACTTCAGCACGGATTCCAGCATCTCCAGATCGACGCCGCCTTCGGGATTCTCGGCAATCTCGATGACTTCCGCGCCGCTATCGCGCCAGGGCAGGATGTTCGAATGATGCTCGTACGGGCCGATCAGCACCACGATGCGCGCGCCAGCCGCCGTCCGTTCCGGGATCTCCAGCAGGCGCACGATGCGATTGAAGCCCGCCGTCGCGCCCGAGCCGGCAAAGATGACATGGCAATCCGGGCCTGCGCCGACCAACTCGCCGATGGTGCAGCGGGCCTCTTCGCGCATCCGGGTCATGTAAGCGCCGCAGAACGAGGCCTCGGTGTGCGAGTTGGCGTAGAACGGCAAAACCTTCTCGGCGATGAAATTCTCGACCTGCTGCAGTGCCCGGCCGGAAGCGACATAGTCGGCATAGAGCAGCGTCTTGGTGCCAAAGGCGGTCGGAAACTCGATGTTGTCGCCGATCAGCCCCTTCCGGAGGTCGTCGATCAGGTCAAGCTTGGCGAGGCTGCGCCGGAATTCAGAAAGGCCGCTCATGTCCACGATCCGATGTTGGAATGCGGCACATGATTTATCACGCGGAAACTGGATAATTATTCCAATCTTGGGTGGAGCAGGAGGAAATGGCGCAGAGAATTTCCATCCTTGCGCGATACGGCGACAGAAACACCGCTCAAGTTAGAAGAAAGTCGCGGATATTTAGCTTCCAGAGATGACTGACGCGATTCACTTGCCGCTGCGGGTCGCGAGATAGCGCGTCGGGATCGCGGTGGTAAACTTCATCTCCTCCATCGAGATCGAGGACGTCATGTCCGAGAATTCGAGCTTTGAAATCATGCTCTTATAGACTTCATCGTAGTGCTCGATATCGGTCACGACGATGCGCAGCAGATAGTCGGTTTCGCCGGCCAGCCGGTACGCCTCGAGGATTTCCGGTGTGTTGCGGATCAGGCTGCGAAACGCCTCCAGCCAATCCGCAGCATGGCGCGGCGCGCGTACGGACATGAACACGGTCATCGGCACGTTGGCGCGCTTGCGATCGACCAGCACGACCTTCTTCTTGATGAGGCTGTCTTCCTCCATGCGCCGGATGCGCCGCCAGCACGGGGTCTGCGACAGCCCCACCTCGGCCGCGATCTCGGCAACCGGCTTGTCGGCATCGACCTGAAGGATATCGAGGATCTTGCGATCGATCTCGTCGTACATAGAGGCTGCCCCGAAGCATAAATCTTGCGCACTTGTGCCGTGCCTTGGAACAATCTCACGCTCGCTCCACCTGTGAAAGCAGAAAGCGCCGCGAAGACAACCATACGGGGATTTACAAAGCGCAGAGGCGGATCAGTCTCGATCGACGAGCACGGCCAAGCGCAATCCGCGCAGGCTGTTGCCGGCAGCCCACCGTTCGGCGTGCCGCAGATCGTCCAGCGAGAGGGGCGCTTCGACGGCTTCGCCGGTGGCAATAAGTTGCTGGCGCAATATTCCTGGTAAAACGCCAGCACTGAGTGGCGGCGTCAGCCAGTGGCCGTTGCGCTCGACGAACACTGTGTTGCGCGACGCCTCGGTGATCTGGCCTTGCCGGTTGAGGAACACCACCTCGTCGAAACCTTGCGCATGTGCGTCTGCGAATGCGGCCTCGTAAGTATGCCGACGGGTCGTCTTGTGGCGCAGGAACGGATCGCTGCCATCCAGACGAACTGACGCCACGCACACCCGCAGCGGCCGGTCCGGTTCGGCGCCCAGCGCACCGCTGGTGATCATGGCCTCCCCGTCACGCCTCAGCTCCACCCGCATGCGCAAGTCGCCGCCGGATGATGCCGCTTCGACAGCATGCGCGATCAGGCGCCGCTCGATATCGTCGCGATCGAAGCTGAAGCCCAGCTCCCGCGACGACCTCTCAAGACGGTCGAGATGCATATCACCGCGGACGAGACCATCAGTGGACGACCAGCGCAGCGTTTCGATCAGGCCGTAATCCGCGACCAGATCGGTCAGCACGCGCGCCTTCAGCCGGCACTCCTGATACTCTCCCTCGGGCGAGGAATCAGCGACGATGCCGCCGCCGACGCAATAGCGCCCGACACCATCGGCGCTCACGGTAGCTGTGCGGATCGCGACGTTCAGCGCGCCGGAACCATCGGGCGCGAACGCACCGATCGCGCCAGTGTAGACGCCGCGCGCCTGGGGCTCTAGCTCTCGGATGATCTCCATGGCGCGCAGCTTCGGCGCCCCTGTGATCGACCCGCACGGAAACACCGCCGCCAGTGTTTCGGCCAGCCCCGTCCCTGGAATGCGTTCCGCCGTGATGGTCGAGGTCAGCGTGTGCAGCGTCGGATAGGTCTCAACGGAAAACAGCGCCGGCACCTTCACCGTCCCCGGCACGCTGACGCGGGACAGATCGTTGCGCAGCAGATCGACGATCATCAGGTTTTCGGCGCGCTGCTTGGGATCGCTGGTCAGCGTTGCGATTGCCACGCGGTCGGCGGCTGCATCGGCACCACGCGGCAGCGTGCCCTTCATCGGTCGCGTCGTCATCCGGTTGCCATCGATACTGATGAATAGTTCCGGCGACACCGAGATGATCGTGCGATCCGGCAGAGCGATAAGTCCGCCGTGCGCCACCGGCTGACTGGCGCGCATGGCCGCGTACAGCGCCAGCGGATCGCCCTGATACCGGAACGTGATCGGGAACGTCAGGTTGGCCTGATAGATATCGCCGGCGTTGAGATAATCGAGAACGCGCCGCGCCTTGGCGGTGTAGGTCTCTTCATCGAAACCCAGCGCGACGTCCTGCAACGGACGTGGTGGGGCCATTTCGCCGAACCGCTGATCCAGTGCATCCGGCGCGAGCGAGATTGCCTCTTCGAACACGCCGAACCACAGCAGCGGCCCGTCCAATCGCGCCGGCAGCAATCCGTGGAGACGCTGCTCGAATGCGTAGCCCAGCTCATAGGCCATATAGCCGGCGATATGCCGGCCATCGGCGAGCGCGGCTTCTAGCCGCGCCAGAGCGTCGGCCACATCGGCGATCTGATCGCAGGTGATGATCTCGACCGGATTGCGGTACAGCATCGCCCGCGGCGCGTCGGCCAGCCGATCCTCCAGCAGGACGAACGGCCGTTGCAGCACACGCAGGTCCAAATCGATCAAGGCAGGTGGCGTCATCGCGCGGCGGACAGGCTGTTCATGTGGCTCAGGAATTCAGCGCGCATGATGACCGCCGCGAGGAACATCCGCCTAGCGCCTTTGCCGGTCCCACCGCGCGGCAGATGGCCGCTAGGTCGCCGACCATCAGCTGCCAGGCCGCCAGCCCTGCTTGCGCAACGCCGCTTCCGCAGTGCCATCGACAGGGCCCTCGGCGCCTGCCGCATCAAGAAACGCGTCGATGCTCGGCGTCGCTTGATCGGAAGCGGGCGTGTAGCTGCCGGATACGACCGGCTGCGCGACCGCCACCTCGACCATCCACTGGGCCCCGGTCCGGCAGGCCAGCCCTTTCACCGCACCGGACGCCGCGCTATCCATGAAGCTCCGGCACACGCGATCCGGCAGGCGGTAGGTCGCGAGCACCGCAATCCGGCGTCCGCCATCGACATCGAACACGGCGCCGCTGTCGCTGGATTCGAGCGCGGCCGCCACGGCGTTATCCGCACCGAGCAGCGACGTACCGGCACTGCGCGTGCCGACCACGTACCCGATCG
>JAEZBU010000332.1 GCA_023426855.1 Pseudomonadota bacterium
GTCCAGCGCCGCGGTATCGGCGTTGCCGGCCCCTTCGACGGGAGCCGCCGGCATCGCATCTGCCGGGCGCGTTACGCCGGTAGTGTCCGGGCCAATCGCCGAAGACACCGGCGCCGACACGTGTTGCAACAGCGGCTTGCCAGGGCTGCCAGAGGTCGCAAACGCGGAAGGCGCCACCAAGAAACCCGCCAGTGCTACCCACCCGAAACTACGCAACCTCATCCTACTGCTCCCACGCTGAACTGCACCAACTGCCGAATACGGGCGAACTCTGTAACGATCGGTGAAAGACGCTTTGAGAATTCCGTCCTTCGACGCCGTGTTTAAGCGTTTTCGACCGGCCTTCTCTGTTACGGGCGTGACATCCGGACGATCATTTTTCCGCCGCTCAACCGTCCGTGAACATGTTGCCCTTCGATTTCCGCAACGCAAGAAAGAGAAAAGAGATCCACAGTCTGCCTACGCAATTTCCAGCTTAGTGTGAACGTGCAGCAACACTGCTGATCCGCTCAATACAAATCAATTTTATGATGTACACTGCCTATCAAAAAGGCGTAGGTGCAGACGCAGCCAGCAAATTCATGGAACCGTCAGCCGAGCGTTGACAATACCCAAGGTATGCGCAGACTTCCCGCTATCGGCCCAACTCGGTTCCGTAAGGAGAATGAAGTGGCGACGTCGAAGCAGAATGTGCACCTGGAAGCCGCGGTCAGTGACGTCGAAACGCGGTTCATCGCCGCCAATCCGAACAGTAAGGCGCGCTTCGAGGCGGCGCAGCGCAACATGCCGGGCGGCAACACGCGCACGATCCTCCACTACGATCCGTTCCCGGTGGCGATCGTCAAAGGCGAAGGGGCCCGTCTGACCGATCTCGACGGACACACATACGTCGACTACCTCGGCGAGTTCACAGCCGGACTATATGGGCACTCGGACCCGGAAATCCTGTCCGCGATCCGCGAGGCATCGTCAGGCGGCCTCGTCCTGGGCGGCCCCAATCGCTACGAGGCGCGTCTTGCGGAATTGATCTGCGAGCGTTTCCCCGCTGTTGACCTCGTTCGCTTCTGCAATTCGGGTAGCGAGGCCAATTTGATGTGCCTCAACCTCGCGCGAGCTGCTACCGGGCGCGAGGCGGTCATGATCTTCAACGGCGCCTATCACGGCGGCTTCCTGTCGTTCAGCAGTGGCATGTCGCGCATGAACGCGCCGTTTTCATATGTCATGTCTGAGTACAACGACGTCGACAGCACCCGCGAACTCATCAGAACGCACGCGAACGATCTGGCGACGATCATCCTCGAACCGATGATGGGGGCGGGCGGCTGCATTCCGGCCACGCCCGAATTCCTGCAGATGCTCCGCGCCGAGACGGAGCAGCACGGCATCGTGCTGGTATTCGACGAGGTCATGACCTCGCGGCTCGCGCCAGGCGGTCTGCACGGCGCACTCGGCATCACGCCCGATCTCGTCTCGTTCGGAAAGTACCTCGGCGGCGGCGTCACGTTCGGCGCATTCGGCGGCAACCAGGAGCTCATGAGCCTGCTCGATCCGACGCGCAAGGACGGTTACGTTCATTCTGGCACGTATAACAACAACGTGCTGACCATGGCGGCAGGCATCGCCGGGCTGGAGAAGGTCTTCACCCCAGTCAGGGCGGAACAGCTCAACGAGGACGGCGACCGCTTGCGCGACCGTCTCAACACGGCAATCCAGGCGCGCGACTTGCCGTTGCAGGTCACGGGGCGCGGTTCGATGCTGTGCCTGCACCCACAGAGGCAACCAATCTCGCGCCCGGCCGACGTCGCGCCTGCAACCGAGGCCCGCAAGCTGCTGCATCTAGAGCTGAACCTGCGCGGCATTTATCTCGCGAGGCGCGGCTTCATGAGCCTGTCGCTGCCGCTGACCGACGCCGACCACGATGCGCTGGTCGCCACGCTGGAAACCGTGCTCGACGACAACACCACCGTTCTGTCACAGCTCGTGTAACCCCGTCAGCGCCGGTTCTGCCGCCGGACCACCAATTCACGATGGAAGGTGTAGAGACCGGCACCGGCGACGATGGTTATGCCGACCAGCGTCAGAACATCAGGCAGCGAACCCCATATGAGATAGCCGAGCAACATCGCCCAGAGGATGACCGAGTACCGGAACGGGACAACCGCCGACAGGTCGCCCGTCCGCACCGAAATGATGATGCTGAGCTGTCCGATCAGCGAAAACGCGGCCGCCCCCAGTATCTGCAGCATGACTATCGGCGTCGGGCGCACCCATGTCTCGAACAGCGAGAGCAAGAGGCTGCCAAGCGTAACAACAGCAGTCGACGCGCACAGGATCAGCACCGTCGGCACCGCATGATCGACGCGCTTGGTCGCCACATCTCGCGTCGTGGCACACACCACGCCCAACAACGCCAGCATGCTCCACCAGCTGAAGGCTGAAGATCCCGGGCGGATGATCAAGAGCACGCCCATGAAACCCACCGCGGTCGCGGTCCAACGGCGCCAACCGACCTTTTCCGACAGGAAAAGCGCCGACGCCGCCGTCACCATGAGCGGATTCGCTTGATTGATGGCGACGAGATCGGCAAGCGCCATGCGCGCCAAGGCCGCCTGATAGCATAGGGCACCCGATACATCGCTGAGCGAACGAACGGCGACTGGCAGGCTGATCATTCTCCAAGCGTGCCGCAGCGCGCCGGTAAAGATCGCGATGGCCAGCGCCGTGATCAGCATGAATGAGCCGCGCGTCGCCACCAATTGGCCGGTCGGTACCGAGGACGCAGCCAACTTCATTATGGCATCGCCACAGGAGAAGCTCGCCATGGCGATCAACATCGAAATGATGCCGCGCTTATTATCCGACTGACCGGACGCCGCTTGAGATGACGGCTCGCTTCCGCGCGGCTCCAACTTACCTTCTGGCATAATGTGACCTGAGCGGGCGCCGTTTTGCTTGCTTGAATCCAGGGCGCCTCGCGTTCCGACTCGCTAGGCTATCCGGTTCCGGCGCGGTCGTCTGCATCATCCTCGTCGGCAGGTGCCTCGAACAAACCGATCTGCGGCGAATTGCGCGCCGGACCGCTGAGCCCCAGGTGCCGGTACGTCTTCAGCGTCACGATGCGACCGCGCGGCGTGCGCCCGATGAAGCCCTGCTGCAGCAAGTAAGGCTCGACGATCTCTTCCAGCGCGTCGCGTGGTTCCGAGAGCGCTGCCGCAATCGTCTCGATCCCGACCGGGCCGCCGTCGTAGTTGGTGACGCTGCAGTTCAGATAGCGATGATCGAGCGCATCCAGTCCCGCCGCATCAACCTCGAGCGCACACAGTGCATTGTCAGCGATCGCGGCATCGATCACTGGAGCATCGGCAACGGCGGCGAAGTCACGGACCCGGCGCAGCAGACGACCGGCGATGCGCGGCGTTCCGCGCGCACGGCGGGCAATCTCGCGCGCGCCTTCGCTGTTGAGGCTGGCGCCCAGCACGCGCGCACCGCGACTGACGACGCGCTCCAATTCCTCCGTCGTATAGAAATTCAAGCGGACCGGAATGCCGAAGCGATCGCGCAGCGGCGTCGTCAGCAGACCGGCACGCGTCGTGGCGCCGACAAGCGTGAACTTCGACAGATCGATGCGCACCGATCGCGCCGCAGGACCTTCGCCGATAATCAGGTCGAGCTGGAAATCCTCCATCGCCGGATACAGGATTTCCTCGACGGCCGGATTGAGGCGGTGGATTTCATCGATGAAAAGAACGTCGCGCTCTTCCAGATTGGTCAGCAGCGCCGCGAGATCACCGGCCTTCGAGATCACCGGCCCGGAGGTAGCGCGAAAGCCGACGCCCAGCTCCTTGGCCATGATCTGCGCCAGCGTCGTCTTGCCGAGACCCGGCGGACCGGCGAACAGCACGTGATCCAGCGCATCGCCGCGCGCCCGCGCGGCCTGGATAAACACCTTCAGGTTGGCGCGCGCCTGCTCCTGCCCGATGAACTCGTCGAGCGACTGCGGTCGGATGGTCGCCTCGAACGCGTCCGACTCCCGTTTCGCTGTGGTGACGAGTCGATCAGTCATCATCAAGTCCGGCGTGTTGCAGATTCGTTCTCACCTTGTAGCATGTTTTGGGCGCGAGCGGCCTCGGTCCGAACATTCCTATGGAAGGATGCGGACAACCCGCAACAGCCAGCGGCACACAAGCCCCGCGGCGACGCTGACCGCCATCAACGTCAGGTGCGATCCACCCGCCGAGGCTTCGCCAGCCCCAGCGGTCGGCCACGCCATCAGCGCATCCAGGCTACCGAAACGCAGCGTCCACAGGAACGATGCCAGCAGCGCGACCAGCATCGCTTCAACGTATCCCCACGCCAGAACGTGCGCATGCCCAGCCATACCGCCGCCAATGCCGCCTGCAATCCGCCAAACAGGTGCGAGAACATAACCATCAGAACCATGACACTCGCGTACGATTGCAGCTCGCGAAAGATGTCCGCGGCTTGTAGTTCCTGCCCGCTGGTCGGGGCAAAACCCAGCCAGATGACCATGGCAACGGCCAGCAGCAGCGCACCAAGCGGCGGTGCCACCGCGAAGATGAAAACCGCCACCAGGAAGCCACGCAACGGCCAACGCCTGCGCACGGGCGACATCGCATCCGCCTGCACGGCCGGGCTAGTCATTGCGAATGACGTTCCCAGCAATCAGCACTTGGCGAACGATGATCGACACGACGCCGGCGGCGAACGATGCATATGGCAGGCTGTCGCCCAATGGCACCGGCGACAGCACGTAAGCGAAGCCAAACGCCACCACCCCAGCCATGCCGGCGAGCGGCCAGCCAAAGCCGCCCCGGCGCCGGGCGAACGGCAGCAGCATGAGTGCTGTCAGCGCTGCAGGAATGGCCGACCACATATAGGCCGTGATACCGACTTGGCCCGCGGTCGGTGCATCCGGCCCGGTCAGATGTGTCCAGCCGAGCGGCCCCGCGAACATCGTCGCTGCGGCGGCCAGCAAGCCGGCGATGAACGGTCCGGCCAAGGTATAGAACAGGAATATCCAAAGCAGATTGGCGCCGCCCGTGCCGCCGGCATTATCGCCGCGTCCGGCATTCGTCCCGCCGTTGCGTTTCGGTGCCTGAGCCATCTAGCGTGCCAGCTCCTTGAGACCACGGCGGATCAACTTCGCGGTGTCCGCACCATCACCGAGCTCGGCGACGGCAGCGGCGACCGCACTGCTCGCCTGTGCCGGATTGTATCCGAGGTTGGTCAACGCCGAGATCGCCTCCGCGGTTGCTATTCCTGAGGCCGGCACCTCCGCGGCCCCGCCACCAGCCGCACCTGTCGGCACGTTGAGACCGGCCATGGAAAGCGCCGGCGCTTTGTCTTTCAGCTCAGCGACGATGCGCAGCGCCAGCTTCTTGCCGACCCCGGGCGTCTGTTCGACGGCGGCCCAGTTCTGCAACGCGATGGCCTGCCCCAGATCCTGCGGACCGAGCGTGCCGAGCACGCCGAGCGCCACCTTGGAGCCGACGCCCTGCACATTCTGCAGCGTGCGGAACCAGTTGCGCTCAACCTCACTCTGGAAGCCGAACAGCCGGATGGCATCCTCGCGCACATGCGTGTCGATGGTCAGCGACACGTCCTGGCCGATGGTCAGGTTGCGCAGTGTGCGGCTGGAAAGTTGCACCTCGTAGCCGACGCCATGCACGTCGATAATGGCATGCGCCTCGCCGATCGCATCGACCTTGCCTTTGAGCTTGCCGATCATGCCCGTGCCTCCTTGGCCAGACGCGCCAGAGCCAATGACTGCGGGCTATTGCGATGATTGGCGTGGCAGATCGCGATCGCCAGCGCATCAGCCTCGTCGGCGCTTTCAAACTTCGCCTTAGGCAACAGGAAGCCGACCATCGCCTGGATCTGGCGCTTGTCGCCATGCCCCGTGCCGGTCACCGATTTCTTGATCAGGTTCGGCGTGTACTCGGCGACTTTCAGGCCCTTCATCGCCGGCGCCAACATCGCGATGCCGCGCGCCTGGCCGAGCTTCAGTGTCGCCTTGGCGTTCTCATTGACGAAGGTCTCTTCGACCGCGGCCTCGCGCGGCTCGAAGGTGGCGATAACGCTCGACAGCCCCTGATAGATTTCGCGCAGCCGATAAGCCAGCACATCGCCGCTGTCCGACGTGATATGCCCCGACGCCACGTAGACCAGCCGCACACCGTCCGATTCAATGACGCCCCATCCGGTGCGCCGCAGCCCCGGATCAATGCCGATTATCCGAATCGAATTCCCTCGCATGAGCTGAGGGATAACAGATTG
>JAEZBU010000372.1 GCA_023426855.1 Pseudomonadota bacterium
GGCGTTGCGGCCAGCCGATTGAACGTCAGGAACAGCAGGCCGCCGTAGGCGACCAACATGATCAATCCGATCCGGACAAGACGCGCGGTCAAACCGCCATAGCGGCTCGAAACCCAAGTGAACCCGCAATTGAAGTAATCGAAGAATACGTGGATGGGTCGGGTGATGGTGGCCATCACGCCGCGCCGCTCGCGATGATCCTGATGCGGCTTCAGCAGCAGTGCGGCCAATGCCGGAGAAAGTGTGAGCGAGACGAATGCCGAAATGGCAGTCGCCGCGGCGATGGTTATCGCGAACTGGCGATAGAACGATCCCTGCAGACCGGTGATGAACGCCGTCGGCAGGAACACCGCGATCAGCACCAGCGCAATGGCGATCAGCGCACTGCCGACCTCGTCCATGGTCTTGTGGGCAGCTTCGAGCGGCGACAAGCCTTGGCGCAAATAGCGTTCGACATTCTCCACCACCACGATGGCATCGTCGACAACGATACCGATGGCCAGCACCAGTCCGAACAGCGATAGCGTGTTGAAGGAAATACCGACAGCGGCCATGACCGTGAAGGTGCCGATCAGCGATACTGGAATGGCGATGATCGGGATGATCGCTGCACGCCATGTCTGCAGGAACAGGATGACCACGATGCAGACCAGCAGCACCGCCTCAATCAAGGTCTCGACAACGGCGTCGACCGAGTACTGGATGAATTCTGTCGGGTTGTAGACGACCGAATACGTGATGCCCGGTGGGAAGTCCTTCGCCATCTCGTTCATCGCCGCGATCACGGCATCGGAAGTTGCCAGCGCGTTTGATCCTGGACGCTGGAAGATGGCAATCGCCGTCGCAACCTTGTTGTTGAGATAGGCGTTGACCGTGTAGTCCTGTGCGCCGAGCTCAACGCGCGCGATGTCCTTCAGCCGGACGACCGATCCGTCTTCTTCCGCACGTATGACGATATTTTCGAACTGCTCAGGCGCGCTCAATCTTCCGAGTGTCTGAACCGATAGCGTAAAGGCGCCAGGCGATTTCGCCGGAGCCTGGTTTACTGCACCGGCAGCGACCTGCAGGTTGGCCGCACGCAGCGCAGCGATCACTTCGCTTGCCGTCAGATCACGCGAGGCAACCTTGGCCGGATCGAGCCACACGCGCATGGCGTAGTCACGAGCACCGAAGATCTGCACATTGCCGACGCCGTCGATGCGGCCCAGAACGTCTTTCACATACAGCGTGGCATAGTTGGATATGTACTGCTGGTCGCGCGTGCCGTCCGGCGACAGCATATGCACCACCATCATCAGGTCTGGCGAGGCTTTGCGCACCGAAATACCCAGGCGCCGTACGTCTTCCGGCAACCGCGGCTCGGCGACGGAGACGCGGTTCTGCACCAGAACCTGAGCCTGATCGATGTCAGTACCGGGCTTGAACACCACGTTGATCGACAGATTGCCGTCACCCGTCGATTGCGACGAGATGTAGAGCATATCGTCGACGCCGTTTACTTCCTGCTCGATCGGTGTCGCCACCGTCTCAGCGACAACCGATGCCGACGCACCGGGATAATTGGCAACGATATTGATCGTCGGAGGGGCGATCTCCGGATATTCAGCGATCGGCAACGCGCGCTGCGCGATCACGCCGACGATGGTGATCAGCAAAGACAGCACCGTCGCAAAGATCGGCCGATCGATGAAGAAGTGAGAAAAGCGCACGGGAGGCCCCCTTAAGGCGGCGAAATCAGTTCGATGACGACTTAACCTGCTGTGCTTGTGGGACGACTTTCGCGCCCGGCCGCACCATGGGGTTCGCGAGGCCATCGATGATGACCCGGTCTTCGCGATGCAGCCCGTCCGTAATGATCCGCAGACCATCATCAAGGGCGCCCAGGTGCACCGGATTGGCTTTAACAATGTTGTCCGGGCCGACGGTGAACACGATCTTGCGGGCCTGGTCGGAAACGATGGCCGCATCGGGGATCAGCAGCGCGTCGATCTCGCCACCGAAAAGCTGCAGACGAGCAAACAGCCCCGGCTGCAACAGGTGATCATCATTCTCTACAAGTGCTCTGATGCGCATCGTACCCGAGCGCGGATTGAGCTGATTGTCCATGAAGTCGACGCGGCCGGTACGCGACCAGCCCTTCTCGTCTGCCAACTGAATGCGGACCGGCGTTTCAACGCTGCGCGACGATGGCAGCGATCCGCTTAGAAACAGCCGCGAATAGCGCAGAAAATCAGCCTCCGACACATCGAACTCGAATTGGATCGGATTGACCGTGACGATCGTGGTCAGGAGCGTGGCGCCTTGCTGGCCGCCGACGACGAGGTTGCCCGCGTCGACCTTCTTGTCAGAGATGCGCCCCGAAACCGGCGCCCGCACCTCAGCCCAGTCGAGATTGAGTTCGGCGTTCTTGAGCGAGGCCTCGGCAGCCTGCTGATTAGCCAGCGCCACATTGAGATTGGCGGTGCGCTGATCGAAATCGCGCTGCGTCACCGCGCCGGATTTGACCAACGGCGCTGCGCGCTCGACCTCGGTTTCTCCCAACGCCACCTGGGCCTTCGAGCGAGCAAGTTCGGCAGTCGCAACGGCTACGGCATTCTCGAAGGGACGTTTATCGAGCGTAAACAGCAGATCGCCGGCCTTGACCATCTGGCCGTCTTTGAACTCGACCTTGTCGATAAAACCGGATACCCGGGCCCGGACTTCGACGCTTTCGATAGCGCGGAAACGCCCGGAATATTCATCCCATAACGTGACGCGCTTGGCGATCGGCTGGACAACGGTAACCGGCACCGCAGGCGGTGCGCCTTGTGCCATGGCCAATGAGGTCGCCAGGATCATTCCCATCAGAGCGGCGACCAAGCGGTTGCTCGCAGATATTACGAGTGGCATGCGAAATCTCCGGCGTGTATCGCGCTTCTATATAGGATAGCCAGCAGACCGCGTAAGGCGTCTTGAACCAACCATAAATATTTCTAGCTATCGGCGTCCCAAAATGAAGGGCGCTGGCATAGAGCAATTGGTCTAAGCATCATGAATGCATGATCGGAAATTGAAAAATCATGCTGTCATGCATGCCCTATCGCCAAGTAGCGTACCGCTAAACCGATAAAATCAGCAAAAATAAAGCGCTTACATTGCATGCGGTATTTTAATTGCGCAAAAAATCTCTCTGACCGGACGTTTCTGAAAACACGAGACCGCGCGGCAAACCTGCCGAGCGGTCCGAAACATCGTGATCAGCGGGCAGACCAACGCTCAGCCAGCCAACGGATATCGTCCGAGTCGAGTTCCAGGTAGGGAACACCCTCGATGTCGTGATCCACCATGTCGGTTGTCGTGATGCGGGCGATCGGCACCACCGCGGGTTTGATAACGACGTCCTTGTTGAACTCCCACTCCAACTCCAGCACGAGCTCGGGACGTTTAACAAGATAGGTGATCTTTCCCTGATCGAGCCCGTTCACGCCGAACACGATGGAAACCGCACGGTCGATTTCCCAGCCGCGTGCTTCGATGGCGCGGCGGCCGATGGGCAGGATCTTCTCCGGATGCAGGCTGGTCTCCACCATGCAATGACTGTGAATCGCCCGCTCATTGTCGTACATCATCACCGAATAAATACGCTTCCAGCTATCCGAGGCGAAATAGTCCTCGACCTGCTTTTCCTCAGCGCTACCCATGGCCTTGAACGGGAATTTTTCATAATAAGCCGCCATGAAAGCCGGATCCCAATAATCGAACGCTTTGCCGCCGCGCGCTGCGGCGACATCCATTGGCTCGATCACGACGTCTGGATTGAAGCGCAGAAAAACCTCGAAGTGACACATACCCGGCGGCTGAATGTAATAGACATTCGTGTAGCCCTTGCCGTGCGACAGGATCTTGACCTTGCGTTCGCAGCGCTGGCCCTTGGCTTCGAAATACGTCTCCACCACGCGCTGCATCGATCGCGGATGCAGAATGCTGTCGGTATAAATATGCGCGTGAAGCACATCTTGGCGTCCACGCGCCATGATCTGTAACGCGTCCGTCCAAGCCGTGGACTCGAAGTAGGCGAGTATCTGCTCCCGCACGACCTTGCGAAGGATCATTCGTTTCCTCTCCGTAGCTTTTTGTTATTTGCAAATTCAGTGAATATGCGTGCCGCCGTTTACGTCAACTTCGGACCCTGTCAGGTAGATCGATAGGTCAGAAGCAAGAAACAGGCAGGCGCCAGCGATATCCGTGGGCTTGCCGAGCCGCCCCAGCGGAACCGCAGCCCGTAGCTCGACCAGTCTCTGTTCGCTGATGCGGCCAGCTACCAGATCGGTTTCGATGAATGATGGGCAAATGGCGTTGGCGCGAATTCCCGCCGGTCCGAACTCACGGGCAATGGCCTTGGTCAGGCCGAGCACGCCCGCCTTCGCGGCAGCGTAGTGTGCGCCTCCGAAGAAGCCACCACCGCGCTGGCCTGCCGCCGACGAGATGTTGATGATAGACCCCTTACCCTTTTCCTGCATCGCCGGGATACAGGCTTGGCACATATTGAACGTGCCCCGCAGATTGACATTCAGCACAAGGTCGTAGTTCGCCTGGGTGATGTCCAGAAACTTGTCCGGTTGCGTGACGCCCGCATTGTTGACCAGCACATCAATGCCACCGAGATCGCGCCTTATTCTTTCAGCCACGCTCTTGCACTGATCCAGATCCGTCACGTCTGTGCGATAGCCCTTGTGCCCAGACCCAGGAAGCCCATCCGCAGTACGCTGACTGTCCGCCTCGTTCAAATCCAGAATGGCAATCCTGGCGCCGTGCTCTGCGAACAGTGACGCTGCCGCGCGGCCGAGCCCACGCTCGGTCGCTGCGCCAGTGACGACGCAGACCAGATCTTTGAGCATTTCCTTCTCCTGCCTTGATCCAGATCAGCCT
>JAEZBU010000408.1 GCA_023426855.1 Pseudomonadota bacterium
CTGCTAGGGTGTGAGAAATATTATTCTGCTACAGTGTGCGTGCGACGGAGCGGCCAAGCCCTCGGCGCCGAGACCTGTAGCAATTCGAAAGTGCAGGGCTGAGGAAAATCACTGCCATCTTACGTGAGCAGTCATTATTCCGATTGCCCAATGGATGGATTGAATGAATTTCCAGCAGTTGCGCATCGTCCGCGAGACTGTCCGCCGCAATTTCAACCTCACCGAGGTCGCCGGCGCGCTGTTCACATCCCAATCCGGTGTCAGCAAGCACATCAAGGATTTGGAAGATGAACTCGGCTTTGAGCTGTTCGTGCGCAAGGGAAAGCGGCTGCTTGGCCTGACCGAGCCGGGCAAGGAACTGGTCGATATCGTCGATCGAATCCTTGTCGATGCCGGCAGTATCAAGCGCCTTGGCCAACAGTATGCCGCGCGCGATCAGGGCCAGCTTACGATCGCGACCACGCATACCCAGGCGCGTTACGCGCTGACCGAGGTCGTGTCGGGCTTCTTGCAGGCGTTTCCCAAAGTCCATCTCGTGCTGCATCAAGGCAGCCCGCCGGAAATCGCCTCCATGCTGCTCGATGGGCAAGCCGAAATTGGGATCGCCACCGAAACGCTGGCTAACACGCCGAACCTGGCGACATTTCCTTATTACGCCTGGACCCATGGCGTCGTGGTCCCGAACGGGCATCCGCTCGCCTCGGCCAAGGAGCTCACGCTGGAGGCCATCGCTGAGTATCCCATCATCACCTATCACGAGGGGTTCACCGGACGCGCCAACATCGATCGGGCGTTCGCCGAGGCGGGGCTGGCACCCGACGTCGTGATGTCGGCGATGGATACCGACGTGCTGAAGACCTACGTCGAACTCGGGCTAGGTGTCGGCATCATCGCCTCGATGGCGTTCAATCCGGATCGCGATCGCGGCCTGCAATTGCTGACCAGTCCCGGTCTGTTTCCCGACAACACGACCTGGATCGCGGTGCGCAAGAACAGTTACCTGCGCCGCTACGCCTATCGCTTCATCGAGTTGTGCTCGGCCGAATTGACCGAAGCCATCGTGCGCAAGAAGTCGGGCAGCACCGGAGACTAGTCAGCGCAAAAGAAAACGGGCGCGCACGATCTAGGGCAGCGCTTCGGTCCGGAACAGCGTGACACGCAGCCCTCCGTGCGGAACCGGCGCGGTCGTCGGCAGGAACGGAAGGCCTGTCGCGTGCGCCAGCGTGGGTTCGCTGGTGACGATTGCGACGCGCCATCCGGCAAAGCGCGCTTTCAGCGTTTGGCCGAGCGCGCGATACAGGGGCGCCAATTGACCCTTGTCACCGATGCGGGCCCCATACGGCGGGTTGGTGATGATGAGGCCCGGCGGCCCCTCCGGCGCGGTGATGTCGCTGATCGTGCATTGGCGGAACGCGGTGAAATCCGCGACGCCCGCCCGCTCTGCATTGGCCTGGCTCATTCTGATCGCGCCGGCATCGCGGTCGCTGCCATAGAAGCGGACAGAGGGCGTGCGCTTTCCACTCGCCTCGCGCATGCGCTGCCAGGCGGCCGCATCGAAGGTCGCCAATTGCTCGAACGCGAACTGGCGCGAGCGCCCCGGATTGAGGCGTGCCGCGATCTCGGCGGCTTCAATGATGAAGGTGCCCGAGCCGCACATCGGGTCGAGCACGGGTTCGGTGCCGTCGTAGCCGCATTGGCGCAGGAACAGCGACGCCATCGTCTCGCGGATCGGCGCTTTGTTGACCGCCTCCTTGTGACCGCGTTTGTGCAGCAACTCGCCGGACGTATCGACGGCTATCGTGCAAATGTCCTGCTCGATGCGGGCCCGGACGATGATGTCCGCATCTTGCGAAGGCGGCGCACCCAGAGAATCGCGAATTGCGATTTCGATCCGCTCCGCCGCGGCGCCCGAATGAAATATCCGCGATTTCCGGCAGGTGGCCTCAACGCGGTACGGCACATCGAAGCGCAGCACCTCGCTCCACGGCATTTTACGCGCCTGCGCCGTGAGATCGGACAAGTGGACAACTCTGAACGAGGCCAAGCGCGCCAGCACACGTGACGCGCCGCGCACCCACAGGTTTGCGCGCCAGACGTCCGGCCAGCCGCCCCGTATGGTCACGCCACCGGGAACTGCCCGGGCCGAGTTGAACCCCTTGGAGCCCACCTCGGTGCGCAGAAGGTCTTCCAGTCCGGGGGCGGTGGCCAGGAAGATCTCGAACTTCTCATCATTCATCATCGCGCCTGCATATCGGAGCGATCCGGCGACATCCATGCCTTTGTCACCAAGCGGCCTGCTAGCGCCGTTGTAATGCTGACCGGTTAGTATGTTTTGTGCTGGCACGATGCATTGGCTTAGCTTACGTTGCGGCTGGAACATATGTGTTGGCTGCGGCGGATGGCCGATATCGCGTCGCGTGTGGCCGCAAGCCGGTCAATTCACGCGATGCAGAGAATAAGCTTCTAGGGAGATCATGATGACGGACGCGAAATCCATCAATGCCGTCTCGGAAGAGCAAGGCCTGGAGATTTTCGGCGACAATAGCGTGCGCACGCGTGCCAAGCGCCCGGCCCTGACCATCAAAGAGGCGGCGCGCGAGATCCCGGTGTTTGCCGAGACAGACGTGCTGGTGGTTGGTGGCGGGCCGGCCGGAACCTCGGCGGCTGTGGCTGCCGCGAAGACCGGCGCGGATGTTACGCTCGTTGAGCGCTATAACCATCTCGGCGGCCTTTCGACCGGTGGTCTGGTGATCTGGATCGACCGCATGACCGACTGGCAGGGGCAGCAGGTGATTGCCGGGTTCGCGCGTGATGTGCTCGACCGTCTGCCCAAGGACGCCATCATGGGGCCGCCGCGCGAGAAGTGGGGTTCGACGGACGCGGCCGAGGTGGAGCATTGGTTCTACCGGTCGGCAGCCTATCAGGGCGTCGTCACCTGGGCGCCGACGATTGATCCCGAGGCGCTGAAGACGCTCTCGATGAACATGATGACCGAGAACAAGATCAAGCTGGTGTTGCACGCCTGGGCGGCCGAGCCGATCGTCGAAGGCAATGTCGTGCGCGGCGCGATTTTCGAGAGCAAGGAAGGTCGTCAGGCGATCCTGGCCAAAGTCGTGATCGACACGACCGGCGACGCCGACCTCATCGCCCGCACCGGCGTTCAGCTCAGCACGGACGTCGATCCGACCGACATCCATCACTGCATCAATACCGCCTTCATGCTGGCCGGCGTCGATTTGGAGCGCTGGACCGAATTCCGCCGCTCCAACAAGCAGGGCTTCTCGGAATTCATGAAGCGCGGTCGCGAGAAGCTGAAGTTCTTCGAGAAGCCGTTCTTCTCCTGGCGTTCGGACATCGCGCTGTTCATGGGGCCGCGCCTGTCCGGCTATAGCGCGGTCGATGTCGAGGATCTGACAGAAGTTGAGCTGCGTTCGCGTCAGCTCGCAGTCGGTCACCTCGAAGCCTATCGCGCCGAGGCGCCTGGCTTCGAGAACGCCTACATGATGCTGGGCGCGTCGCAGGTTGGCGTGCGTCACAGCCGTCGCTATGCGGCAGAGCACATGGTGACGCGCGGGCAGTGGGATGAGGGAAAGGTTTGGGCCGATGAGATCGGCGTTTCGACGTCGCTGGCGCCGAAATGGAAGAACATCTCGGTGCCGTACGCGTCGCTGATCCCGTCGGGGCTCGACGGGATGCTGGGTGCGGGCCGCCACGTGGCGTGCGATGCCAGCTCACATACCTTCCTGCGCGAGATTCCCCAGTGCTGGCTCACGGGTCAGGCAGCAGGTGTCGCCGGTGCGCTGGCTGCAAACGCCGGCAAGCAGCCGCGCCAGCTCGATGCCAGCCTGGTGCAGCGTGAGCTGTTGAAGCAGGGCGCGTACCTGTCACCGTCCGTCGTCGCAGCGGTCGAGGGGCGGGGCGTCGCCGCGGAATAACCCGGCGATAACGCAGGTTCGAGGATCAATCGCAGCGCTGCCTCGTCATCGGGGCAGCGCTGTTTTCGTTTCGGCATCGCGTGTTGGCGGGTGACTTCAGCTTCCGAGTACGAGTGCTGCGCCGCGCTCGCCGATCATCAGGGAAGCGGCATTCGTATTGGCAGACGTCACCTTCGGCATGACCGAAGCATCGATCACGCGCAGGCCTTCGACGCCATAAACGCGCAAGCTCGGATCGACAACCGCGCCGTCGTCGGTACCCATGCGGCACGTGCCGACCGGATGAAAGACGGTGCCGCCGCTGGTCTGTACGAATTTGAGGATCTCGGCATCGCTATCGGCGTTGGGTCCCGGCAATACCTCGCGCTTGATCAAATCGCGGAAGGCTGGTTGCTGGAAAATCTCGCGCAGGATATTTACGCCCGCGACCGATACCTTGCGATCGAGCTCCGCTGACAGATAGCGCGGCTCGATGCACGGGGCTTCGAGGGGATCAGCGCTGCGGATGCTCAATCGCCCGCGTGACTCAGGATGGCATTGCCACATCGAGGCGGTGAACCCTGCATAGCGATGCAGCGGATCGCCCGGCTTGTCGACTGATAGCGGCATTACGTTGAACTGAATATCCGGCCTGCCGCCCTGCGCGAACGGCGTGCAAGCTGCGCCGCCAACCTGACCTGCGCCGATCGTCAGCGGACCGCTGCCTTGCGCGAGCCACTTCCAGCCCATCCGCGCGAGCTCAACGGGATTGCGCACGTCCTTATTCAGGGAGTGGCGCGATTTCAACTCGACGATGCTACGGGCCTGATAGTGATCCTGCAGGTTTTCGCCGACGCCCGGAAGATCGGCAATGACGCCAATGCCGTGTGACCGCAGCAATTCGGCGGGGCCGATCCCGGACAATTGCAGAAGCTGTGGAGATTGCAGGGCGCCTGCTGCAAGTATGACCTCGCGCGCCGCGTGCGCCGTGTGCCGGTCGCGGCCACTTGCCCATTCCATGCCCGACGCGCGGCTGCCTTCGAACAACACGCGCGTCGCCTGCGCATTGGTCTCTACGGTGAGATTCGGCCGGTGACGCACAGGCCGCAAGAATGCCACGGCAGCGCTTTCGCGCCAGTGCCGCCCGAT
>JAEZBU010000027.1 GCA_023426855.1 Pseudomonadota bacterium
AGCCGCTTGAAGATCAGGTTCGACTGCACCGGCGAGCCACCTGGCGAGTTCACCACCACCGCCACCGTCGGCAGCTTCGACATGCTGAAGGCGCGCTCCAGGCCGTCCGCCACGGCCGCAATCGAAATACCCGGGCGCAGCGGCGTCGCCATCCCGATCGGGCCGGACAGGCGAATGCCGGGAACAATGGGACGGCGCTTGATGAAACGCATGTTTTTCTCTCTGGTTGATCAAAAGCGACGGAGGCAGCGTGAAGTAATACTGATACTTGGTGTTGCATCCGGCTGATGAAAAGCTCCAGCCGACGCTACCGCTCCCGCCAAATCTTAGCAGCCCAAGTCGAGCGGCGCACCGTGGCGAAGAATATCGGCGACATTCGGCCGAAAGCTGTTGTCATCATTGTGCAGGATCAGCCCCGGCAGGATCGTCAACGGCGCGCGGCTGCCTTTACGCCCTTGCAACAACACGCGCACGGCGGCTGAGCCGTCTCGCGGATGGATCGGCAGCAGTCGCAGAGCACCGAACCGCCCGTCCATCAGGGTGAGCAGTTCGCCAACGGTATCCGCCCGGTGGACGATGGTCAGGCTACCGCCGGGCTGCGTCACCCGAGCGGCAAATCGCACCCAATGGGCCAGATCACCTGCAGGCATGGCATGCGCCCGCGCCTTGATGGCATTGCGCGATGGCCGGCCATGGCCTTCGGTATGAAAGGGCGGATTGGCTACAACGTGTGTGAAACTGTCGGCAAACAGTCCCTTCTCCTCAAGCGCGCGCGCAGGCGACGTGATGTCGACCTCGATGACCTTGGCGCGATCGCTCAGCCCGTTGCGGGCGACATTTTGATGGGCCAACGCCGCCAGCTCCGGGCCATTCTCGACCAGCGTGACCTGCGCGTCCGGCACGCGCGCCGCGACGCATAGCCCAACCACGCCGACGCCCGACCCGGCATCCAGGACACGCTCCGCCCGGCCCTGCCGCACCGGCGTCGCCGCCGCCAGCAGCACGGCATCGACGCCCGCGCGGTATCCATCGCGCGGCTGAAGCATCATCAGCGCACCGCCGAGGAACGCATCCTCCGTGACATCGATTCCATCAGCCTGCATCATCGCTGCTGACCCACTGCCCAAGGTCCGCGTCCTCCAGCACCTGGCGGGCACGCTGCAATTCGTCCTCGACGACCATGATCCGTCGGGGCAGGATGCCGATTGATCCCTCCATGACGCTCATGTTTCCGTCGGCCATGATCGGCGTGACACCAGCGTCGCGAAGCAGAACTTCAACGAAGCTGAGAAGCACCGTATTGTTTGAACGCAGGATTTCGCGCATGACCACCTACGAAATGCAGCCTTTGCATGGAACTAAACATGCGGCAATGTGCCGTGAAAAGGCCGTTCCGGCCCGTGGTTAAAATCAAGGCAGTCAATACATTGCAATCAGAGGATAAAGCCTTGGGCGTGGTTGTCCCGTTTGAAGATGCGCGCGATCCGTCCCAAAGCCTGGCGCCGATCCTGGAGCTGGCCGCCGAGGACATGGGCGCGGTCAACCGCATCATCCTGGACAAGGCGATTTCGGACGTCGATCTCATCCCGAAGCTTGCCCACCATCTGATCGACTCAGGTGGCAAGCGCCTGCGTCCGATGCTGACCATCGCGTCGGCGAAGCTGTGCGGCTATGCCGGCGCCGGCCATGTGCCACTGGCGGCCGCCGTCGAGTTCATGCATACCGCCACCCTCCTGCACGATGACGTGGTCGACGATAGCGACTTCCGCCGCGGCAAGAAGGCGGCGCGGATTTTGTGGGGCAATCAGGCAAGCGTGCTGGTTGGCGACTTCCTGCTCGGCCAAGCCTTCCGCATGATGGTGGACGTCGGCTCGCTTTCGGCGCTGAAGATCCTGTCGAATGCCGCGGCCGTCATCGCCGAAGGCGAGGTGATGCAGCTTGCCGCCGCCAAGAACACGGCGACCACCGAGGACGAATACCTCGCCATCATCAACGCCAAGACCGCGGCACTGTTCTCCGCCGCGACAGAGGTCGGTGGCGCCATCGCCAATCGGCCGAGCGAGGAACAGGCAGCGCTCAAGTCCTACGGCAAGACACTCGGCATCGCGTTCCAGCTCGTCGATGACGCCCTGGATTACTCCGGTGACAGCGCGAGCCTGGGCAAAGCGGTTGGCGACGACTTCCGCGAAGGCAAGATCACGCTGCCGGTGATCCTGTCGTTCCGTCGGGGCAACGACGAAGAGCGCGCCTTCTGGCGCCGGACGCTGACCGAGGGCGACATCCAGGACGGTGATCTGGAACACGCCATGGGCCTGATGCGCAAGCACAAGGCCATCGAGGCAACCCTGGAACGCGCGCGCTACTATGGCTCCGTCGCACACGATGCGCTGGCCATATTCCGCGATAGCCAACCGAAGAAGGCGTTACTGGACGTGGTCGCCTTCTGTATCGCACGCGGCCACTGAGACGGTTCGTCGGCAAACGTCTGCGCGGCGCCGATCATCGCTTCCGGTGCTTGACGCATTGGCAAGTTATCCGAGCTTGACCTGCCGTATCCACCAATCCGGATGCGCCAGCGACAAGGCGCGCGCCGCCATCGTAGCCTCGTCGTGAGTGGCAAATAGCCCAAAGCACGACGGGCCTGCCCCTGACATCCGCGCGATCCGGCAACCCGCTTGCGCCGCCAATGCGTGCTCCGCTTCCCTCACACCCGGCATGATCGCCTGTGCGGCTCCGGCGAGATCGTTGCCGTGCGCGGCCACAAACGCCAGGACCGCCTCGGGGTCCTTGAACCGCAGCGCCGGTGGCGCGGGTGTCTGCGTTGCTATGGCGGCTGGCGCTGCGAGTTTGGCGAACACCTGCCGGGTTTTATCCGCAGGCGGCATCACGTCCGGCATCATCAACACGGCTTCGACACGCGGCAAGCGATCAACCGGCTGCAGCTTCTCGCCGATGCCGGACATGCGCGTGGCCTCGCCGGCGAGGCAAACCGGAACGTCAGCGCCAAGCCGTGCTGCGAGAGCCAGCCAATCGACGTGCGATTTGTGCTCGGGATTGGCGCGGCGCACGGCCCGCAGCAAAGCCGCCGCGTCCGCCGAACCGCCACCGAGCCCGGCGGCGACCGGAATGTTCTTTTCCAATCTGACCGAACCGAGCCGGAGCGCGGGTTGTATGTCGGCAAGGTGATGGAGCGCGCGCTGGAGCAGGTTCTCGCCGACGATGCGGCTGGCAAAAGGGCCGTCCACTGTGACGCCGATCGGCGCGCCGACCGTCAGGGAAACCACATCGCCAAAGTCGGCGAATGCCACAAGACTATCCAGCTCGTGATAGCCGTCGGACCGACGCCCGATGATGCGAAGAGTCAGGTTGATCTTCGCTCGGGCGATCTCGCTGATGATTGCATCAGCACGCCCAGGGCTTGGGCCAGGACTAGAATACGACGGCATCAACGTGGCCAGATGCTCAGGGGCCTTATTGATAAGGCGGCTGAGGCGTCAGTTGTGTCTCGACACGCTTCCGATCCGCCTGCGGACGCTGAGCCTCTTTGGACTTCTTGGCTGCGCGCACGGTCGGTCGCGCATCTGCCAGCCCTTTGTGCAG
>JAEZBU010000037.1 GCA_023426855.1 Pseudomonadota bacterium
CCGTGCGCCTTGGCGACGTTGTTGATGAGTTCCATGATGAGCACGGTCTTGCCGACGCCGGCGCCGCCGAACAGGCCGATCTTGCCGCCCTTGGCGTACGGTGCGAGCAGGTCGACGACCTTGATGCCCGTGACGAGAATTTCGGCTTCCGTCGACTGCTCGACGTACTCCGGCGCGGCGGCGTGGATCGGGCGGTTCTCGACGCCCTCGATCGGGCCGGCTTCGTCCACCGGCTCGCCGACGACGTTCATGATGCGGCCGAGCGTAGCGTCGCCGACCGGAACCGCGATGGCGCGGCCGGTATCGGTCACCTTCTGACCGCGAACCAGACCTTCGGTCGAGTCCATGGCGATGGTGCGAACCGTGTTCTCGCCAAGATGCTGAGCGACCTCAAGCACAAGGCGGTTGCCCTGGTTGGTGGTCTCGAGTGAGTTCAGAATTGCCGGCAGCTCGGCCTCGAACTGCACGTCGACGACAGCGCCCGTAACCTGGCGGATGCGACCGACTACATTGCTAGCCATTGCTCATTCCCTATACGTGCAGCGGTTGATAGTGCTTGCGATGCTTGCGCACCGAATACGGCTCTTCAGTCAATTCCGGCCTACAGCGCCTCTGCACCGGAGATGATCTCGATCAGCTCCTTGGTGATCATCGCCTGACGGGTACGGTTGTAGGTAATCGTCAATTTATTGATCATGTCGCCGGCGTTGCGCGTGGCGCTGTCCATCGCCGACATGCGCGCGCCCTGCTCCGACGCCGCGTTCTCCAGCAGGCCGCGGAAGATCTGGGTCGAGAGGTTGCGCGTCAGCAGCGATGCAAGGATGTCCTCCTCGCTCGGCTCGTATTCGTGGATCGCTTCCGCGCCCGACGTGCGCGCAGCTTCCTCGCCACCTTCCGGCAGCTTGGCCGGGATCAACTGAAGCGCGGTCGGCTTCTGGTTGATGACCGACTTGAACTCCGAGAAGTACATGGTCGCGACGTCGAACTCGCCAGCCTCGAACATCGCGACAACCTTTTGTGCGATCTCCTCGGCATTGACGTAGCTCATCTGGCGCACGGCGCGCAGATCGACGCGATCGATGATCGACTTGCCGTAGTCGCGGCGCAGCAGGTCGTGGCCCTTGCGGCCAACGGTCAGGATCTTGACCGTCTTGCCGGCTGCCAGAAGACGCCGGATGTCCTGACGCGCCAGCCTGGCGATGTTGGAGTTGAAGCCACCACACAGGCCACGCTCGGCCGTCATCACGATCAGCAGGTGCACCTGATCCTTGCCGTTGCCGACGAGCAGCGGCGACAGGCCATCCTTGCTGGGGATGCGCTGATTGAGGTTGGCGAGCAGGGCATCCATGCGCTCGGCGTACGGACGCGCCGACGTCGCAGCCTCCTGCGCGCGCCGCAGCTTGGCGGCAGCCACCATCTGCATGGCTTTGGTGATCTTGCGCGTCGCCTTCACTGAGGCGATGCGATTTCTGAGATCCTTCAAGCTCGCCATGGCGCGTGCTTATTCCCGTTCATTAAACCGCCAGCCTCGGCCCATTCGCGGGCCGAGTATCGAAGCCGGGATCGCATCGCAGTCGCGCGAACACCGGCCCCTAACTCATCCTCTCTCCGAACCGGAGAGAGGCACGTTCATCAAGCCGTGAACGCCTTAGCGAACTTATCGATCGCTTCGACCAGCTTCTTCTCGGTTTCCGCAGACACCTGCTTTTCGACGCGGATGCTCTCCACGACGTCAGCATGCTGATCGCGCATGGTGCGGAGCAGTTCCTGCTCGAACTTGCCGACAGCGTTGACCGGCAGCGGGTCGAGATAGCCGCGCGTACCGGCGAAGATCACGATAACCTGCTCTTCCATCTTCAACGGCGAGAACTGCGGCTGCTTCAGCAGCTCCGTCAGACGGGCGCCGCGGGCAAGCATGCGCTGCGTTGCGGCGTCGAGGTCCGAGCCGAACTGAGCGAACGCAGCCATTTCGCGATACTGCGCAAGCTCACCCTTAATCTTACCGGCGACCTGCTTCATCGCCTTGGTCTGGGCCGACGAGCCGACTCGCGACACCGACAGACCGACGTTCACGGCCGGACGGATGCCCTGGTAGAACAGATCTGTCTCAAGGAAGATCTGGCCGTCGGTAATCGAAATCACGTTCGTCGGAATGTAGGCCGACACGTCGTTGGCCTGCGTTTCGATGACCGGCAGAGCTGTCAGCGAACCGGCGCCGTGGCCGTCGTTCAGCTTCGCAGCACGCTCCAGCAGGCGCGAGTGGAGATAGAACACGTCGCCCGGATAAGCTTCGCGGCCCGGAGGACGACGCAGCAGCAGCGACATCTGGCGATAAGCGACGGCCTGCTTGGACAAGTCGTCATACGCGATCACGGCGTGCGAGCCGTTGTCACGGAAGTATTCGCCCATGGTGCAGCCAGTGAACGGCGCCAGGTACTGCATCGGCGCCGGGTCGGAAGCGGTCGCCGCGATGACGATCGAGTACTCAAGCGCGCCGCGCTCTTCCAGAACCTTCACGAACTGCGCAACCGTCGAGCGCTTCTGGCCGACCGCGACGTACACGCAGTACAGCTTGGCCTTCTCGTCATCGCCCTGATTGAGCGGCTTCTGGTTGAGGAAGGTGTCGAGAATGATGGCGGTCTTGCCGGTCTGACGGTCACCGATGATCAGCTCGCGCTGGCCACGGCCGACAGGGATCAGGGCGTCGATCGCCTTGAGGCCGGTCGCCATCGGCTCATGCACCGACTTGCGCGGCAGGATGCCCGGCGCCTTGACGTCGACGCGCTTGCGCTCAGCCGACTTGATCGGGCCCTTACCGTCGATCGGGTTGCCGAGCGCGTCGACGACGCGGCCGAGCAGCTCACGACCAACCGGAACTTCCACGATGGCGCCGGTCCGCTTGACCGTATCGCCTTCCTTGATGCCCGAGTCGTTGCCGAAAATAACGACACCGACGTTGTCGGCTTCCAGGTTCAGCGCCATCCCGCGGATGCCGCCCGGAAATTCCACCATCTCGCCAGCCTGGACATTGTCCAGACCGTAGACGCGAGCAATGCCGTCACCAACGGACAGCACCTGCCCGATCTCAGAGACCTCGGCTTCCTTGCCGAAATTCTTGATCTGCTCTTTGAGGATCGAGGAGATCTCAGCGGCCCGGATATCCATCAGCCAACCTCTTTCATGCGCGTCTTGAGTGAATTGAGCTTCGTGCGAAGCGATGAATCAATCATGCGGCTGCCCATCTTGATGACGAGACCGCCGAGGAGCGCGGGATCAACTTTCGCGCGCAACTGAACGTCCTTGCCGACCGACGCCTTCAGCGTGGCCTTCAGGGTTTCCATCTGCTCGTCGCTCAGCGCGTGGGCCGAGGCGACTTCCGCCTCAACTTCACCGCGGCCACGTGCGCACATCGCACGGAACGACTTGATCATGTCCGGAACAGCAAACAGGCGGCGATTGCGCGCCGCCAGCTTGAGGAAATTCGCCGCGATGCCGCCAATGGCAGCACGCTCAACGATAGCGCCGATGGCAGCAAGCTGCTCGTCGCTGGAAAATACCGGGCTGCGCAGAAGACGATCCAGATCCGCGCTCTCGTCGATCAGCTTCTCGAACGCATTGAGGTCTTTTTCCACCGCCGCAAGTTGGCCACTCTCCTCGGCCAATTCAAAAAGTGCCGAAGCATAGCGTCCAGCCACGCTTGCCATGATCGGTTCGTCGGTCGCCACGTCGAACGGCCTCGTCGAGTTGAGGATGAGGAGCCAGGGCCCCGCAACGGTTTCCCGCGCGGATGGGGGCGCAATAAGAAAAGAGCACGCGGCCGCTCAGCGGTCACGAACCCCCTCCCTAGAAGCCGGGTTCCCTTAACATGACAAACGCGGGCTATCAACCGCTCGGATCACGCCGGAATGCCGCATTCCACCGCAGGGGC
>JAEZBU010000055.1 GCA_023426855.1 Pseudomonadota bacterium
CTCATCATGCGTCTGCAGAACAGTGGCGGCGATTATCGCTGGGCGCAGACGGGCACGTCATCGGGAGAAGCGGGATGAGCCTTGGCGCACTTGCGTTTCTCAGCCCCTGGCTCCTGGTTGGTCTGGCCGCCCTGCCGATCATTTATTGGCTGCTGCGCACCGTGCCGCCGCGCCCACGCCAGGTGGCATTTCCGCCGACGCGCATTCTGGTCGGCCTCGAAAATCGCGAGAAGACACCGGCAAAGACCCCCTGGTGGTTGATGCTGATCCGCATGTTGGCCGCTGCGCTGGTGATCCTGGCGTTGGCCGAGCCCGTGCTGAATCCGAGCCGTCAGACGGCTGTTGGCGGCACGGGGCCGATCGTTCTGGTGGTCGATAATGGTTGGGCCTCGGCGTCGCGCTGGGCATTGCGCACGCGCTTGGCTGACAGGCTGATCGACGAGGCGGAGGCGCAAAGCCGGCCGGTCGCGATCGTGCCGACTGCGTTCACTGGCCGCGCGCCGACAATCCGCATCGAAGCGCCAAGCGACGCGCGGTCTGCCGCGGCCGCTCTGCAACCGCAACCGTTCGCTCCGGACCGCGCCGCCGCCGTTGCCGCTCTCGAAACTGCCCTGGGCGGACGGACGGATGCGAGTGTCGTCTGGCTGACTGACGGCATCGATCATCGGCAGGTCGCAGGCGACGTCATTGCAAAGCTCGCTGGATTGGCGGGCGGTGGGCTCTCGGTCATCGAAAGCGGTGCGGGCGAAGAACCCATAGGACTTGGCGCGAGCGTCGGTTCGGGCGGCAGGCTGGAAGCTGTTGTCGTGCGCACCGGCGGGCAGGCGCGGGAAGGTGCGCTGCATGCGATTTCCGCGCGCGGGCAACGGCTCGGCGAAGCGCCATTCCGGTTTGCTCCGGGCGAGACCGTGGCGCAGGCGCCCTTCGATCTGCCGCTGGAATTGCGCAATCAGGTGACCCGCGTCGAGATTTCCGGTGAACCATCGGCTGGCGCGGTCAATCTGCTTGATGCCCGTTCGCAGTGGCATCGTGTCGGTTTGCTATCCGGTGAAAGCAGCGAGCAGGCGCAGCCGTTGCTCGGGCCGCTGTACTATATCCAACGGGCGCTGGCGCCGTTCGCGGAGCTGGTGCATCCGCGAGACGCCAATCTGGCCTCAGGCGTCAACGAGATCCTGGAGCGCAATGCGTCGGTGATGATGCTCGCCGATATCGGGACGATATCGGGCGACGTGCAGACGCGATTGGATGAGTGGGTCCGCAAGGGTGGCGTTCTGGTGCGGTTTGCCGGTCCGCGCCTTGAGAAGGGCGGCGATGATCTGCTGCCGGTTCCGTTGCGCGCCGGCGGCCGGACGCTGGGCGGTGCGCTGTCCTGGTCGACACCGCAGCCGCTGGCACCATTTACCGACGACAGTATCTTCGCTGGTCTGGCGATCCCGCCTGACGTGACGGTCAACCGGCAGGTGCTGGCCGATCCGGCGCGGCTCGACGGGAACGTCAAGGTCTGGGCGCGGCTCGCGGATGGGACACCGCTGGTGACGGCAGCCGCACGCGGCGACGGCCATGTCGTTCTGTTCCACGCCACCGCCAACTCCGATTGGTCGAACCTGCCGTTGTCCGGTCTGTTCGTCGAAATGCTGCGCCGGATAGGCACGATCGCGCGGATGGCAGGCGGCGGCGATGCCGCGACCGTCAACACGGGTGGCAATGGCGCGGCCGAAGCCAACTCCAGTGTTCTGCCGCCGGTACAACTGCTCGACGGCTGGGGTGTGCTCAAGCCACCGCCGCCGACCGCGCAGGCATTGGCGATCGCCGATCTCGGCAAGGTGACGCCGAGCGCGGAGCATCCGCCGGGCTATTACGGAGCGCAGGGCGCGCCGCGCGCGCTCAATGTCATCGGGCCGCAGGCGACGCTGGCGCCATTGCCCGGCCTGCCGGCAGGCGCGGAGCGCCGGGTTTATGAAGGGCAGTTCTCGCAGCCGCTGAAGCCTTCGCTACTCGCGATCGCGCTGGGCTTGTTGTTCGTCGACATCCTCGCGGTGATCCTGCTGCAACTGGGTGGTATGGGCTGGAGAACCATGCGCCCGGCAGCGCGTACGGCCGCTGTTATCGCGATGGCGCTGGGACTGATGCACATCGCTCCGGCGCCGAGTGAAGCGCAAATGACCGGCGCATCCGGCGCGCAGGCATTCCCTGGCATTTCCGGTAACGATCTGCTGGCGCTGCGGGCTACTGGCAAGGTGACGTTCGGCTATGTCCTGACCGGAGATCCGGGAACGGACGAGGTGAGCCGCAGCGGCCTGATTGGCCTTGGCAAGATGCTGACCATGCGTACGGCGGTCGAGCCGGGTGATCCGATTGGCGTCAACATCAGCAACGACGAAATTGCCTTCTTCCCGGTGCTGTACTGGCCGGTTCCGGCGAATGCCAGTGCGCTGCCCGAGGCGACGCTGGCCAAGATCGACGCCTACATGAAGCAAGGCGGCATGATCATTTTCGATACCCGGGATTTCGGCCAGGGGATGCCGCTGGGCTTGAGCATGCAGAGCGGCAATTCCGGCACGGCGCTGCAACGTCTGCTGGGCCGGCTCGACATTCCGCGGCTGGAGCCGGTGCCGGAAGGGCACGTGCTGACCAAGGCCTTCTACCTGCTGCGTACGTTCCCCGGTCGCTGGGACGGCGGTCAGCTCTGGGTCGAGGCCGATACCAGCGAGGGTGACGACGACG
>JAEZBU010000076.1 GCA_023426855.1 Pseudomonadota bacterium
AGCGGCACCTGAACGTCCGGCGCAGTGGGCGCTGCGGCGTGGATCTTGCGCGAAGCGGGCAGCGGACCGGTGGTGACTTTCGGGCTCGAAATGTCGGGATTGTGGACGTTCATTACTTTTGGCTCCCAGAGATGGTCTGTTGGCTAGAAGAAACCGCACACCGTCAGCACGGCGCCGAGAAGCAGGGTGACGCCGCCGCTGATGGTGAAGGTCTCGTTTTTGGAAAGAATCGCCTGGCCGAGCAGGGTCACTCGGTTCGGTAAAAGGATGCGGATGACGCCGCTGATGGTCATCAACCAGCCCAGCAGCGTGATCAGCACGCGCCAGTCGGCAGTCCAGACATTGTGAGTCAGGATGATCGCCAGCCCCGGCACCAAGGCCAGAAGGCCGGCGAGAAACAGCAGGGCCGGGCTACGCAGGAACTCTTCCGACAATGCGCGCGTGTGCGGCCGGTCCGTGAGGACGGCAATCCCGATGACCAGGAGAACTGGTCCCAATAGCTGCGCGAGGAATAGTGAAGTCTGCACTGCTGTCCTGTCCCTTCGCCGGCATGACCCGGATCAGGTTCAAAGGGTGGCGGCGCGGGATCCTCAGCGCCATCTCAGCCAGCTTCCACCGGCCCCCCTCGGAACGAGCTTTGAATGTGCGATGTCTTGTTGCTGAACGCAAGGGCTGACAGCGTTCGCAGCCACGCGGCCGAAGCGCAGGATGGTGCTCCCGGCGTGGCAGTGGGCGTGTTAGCAATCTGCCCAAAATGCTGCTAATCCATTGAATTTAGGTCATAAATATCCTTGCAAGGTCTATCGGTTGCGGTACCCTGATTGGAGTCGGTGTGGAACGGGAAGGACTTCTTGAGGGAGACCTGCATGGTCGATTCCAGCTTTGCCGCACAGCTCAACGGCTACAGTCTCACGACCGCCGAAATTCTCTATCGCATGCCTGATTATCCTGCCTTGCTGCAAAGCTACGTTTGGCAGGAGTACGATTTGCATCCGAGATTTCCGAAACTGATCGGATTTCTTGCGTTCTGGTCGAAGAACCTCGATGGCAAGCTTTACAAGGTCCGTGTTGCGCATAGCCAGCTGATCCATCCGAGCGAAGTCCGCTTCGTGGATGGCGAGATCGTGCTGCACTGATCCTGTCGTTTCCGGATAGCCTGGCGACGGCGATAAACTCACTGGACCGCATAGTTGGTGTGCGGCTTAGCCTCCTGAAGCAAGCCGAGATGCGCGGCGTTTGCTGCCTGCGCTGCGGCTACTCACGGGAATGTGTGGGAAATAATTCCGCTGTTCCCAGCATAAAGACTTCCATTCTTGCAAATTCTACGTATACAGCAATCTTGTGCAGTTGAATTTGCGTGAACAATACTTCAATATTTCCGTAATTTTACGTTTTTTGTTGCCAATGGATGGATAGTCTCGACCTTATTCGCACGTTCCTGGCCGTGGTCGACACCGATAGCTTTACTGCAGCGGGCGAGCGGATTGGCAAATCCAAAGCTCTCGTCTCGAAGCACATCGGGGAGTTGGAGCGACGCCTGGGTGCTCGGCTACTGAACAGAACGACGCGACGTGTCGGGCTGACCGAGGTCGGCCGCGCTTATCGTGACCGGGCCCGCGAGGTGCTGGCCGAATTCGAGGCGCTGGACGATTCCGTCCGCAGCAACTCCGGTCAACCGCGCGGGTTGTTGACGCTGACCGCACCACAGGTGTTCGGCGAGCTCGAATTGCTAGAGATGACGGCTGCGTTTCAGCATGCGTTTCCGAGCATTGAACTCGACATTCTGCTGGCGGATCGCATTGTCGATCTGGTCGGCGAAGGTTTTGAGGTCGCGTTGCGCATCTCGGAACTCAACGAGTCTTCGCTGATCGCGCGCCGCCTGTGTGACATGCCCGTGCTGGCCTGTGCGTCGCCGGATTACCTGAAGCGCCGCGGCCGGCCGGAGCGGCCCGAAGATCTGACGTCCCATAATTGCATCGCCGATACCAACATCCGTGGCCGCAATATCTGGCGTTTCCGGCGCGATGGCGATGTCGTCAACGTCCGCATTTCACCGAGCCTCAGCGTGAACAGCGCGCCGGCCGTGCGTCAGGCCATCCTGAACGGGCTGGGCATCGGCCTGTGCCCGGAGTTCGTGGTGGCGCGCGACGTGGCTCGCGGCGATCTTGTGGAAGTCCTGGACGAGCGGCCAGCTTATCCGCTGGCTGTGCATCTGGTTTATCCGCACCGGCTGCATCTGTCGGCGAAGGTTCGAGCGTTCATCGATTTCGCGATCGACTGGTATGCGCCCGGGCCGCCGTGGCTGCGTCCTGAGCGCTCTCAGTAGGCTGCAGTTTAGGTGCTGTCCTTGAGGGGATGAAATACGCCGCCGCTCCAGATGCCGAGGTCGCCGGCATGTGCTCCAGCGCCATCCACGGCGAGTTCGACGAGATCATAATAAAGTGAACGCGTGACCAGGGCTTCCAGCCGCCCGCGCACCACGATGTACGGCTTGAGGCCGCCGTCGGCCGCTTCGCTGACGAACCGCAGCGGATGGCTTTCTCCGCATGTCACCACGTCGTCGACGTTGGTGCGGAATATGAGCTGCTGATCGCGGCCGCCGGGGTTTTCGACCTGCATTTCGACAGCCAGAAAAGGCGCATCGGCGACCGCCACATCGACCTTCTCGACTGGTGTGACCAGGTAGGTCCGGCCGTCGCTATCCTTGCGCAGAATGCGGGAAAACAGCTTAACCAGCGCCACTCGTCCGATCGGGCTGTTCTGGTAGTACCAGGTGCCGTCGGCGGCGATGCGCATGCCAATGTCGCCGCAGTAGGGTGGATGCCAAGTCTCGACGGGCGGAAGCCGATCTCCCTTCGCAGCAGCGACCAAGGCATCGAGCCCCTGGATCCGCGTGCGCTCCACACTGGTCTGCTGCGTCATGATCGCCTGCCGGTACGCTTGTTGTTCACCGTATAGTGGTCCTCTGTAGCTGGGGAGATCGGCATTCGCCGCACTCCATATTGTGAACACTTTCGCTGCCGCAGAGTTTGTGCACCAGCGAAGGCACACATATAGTAGAGGCCATGACAAACCTCGCACATACTGATGATGATATCGTCGGCCGCATTGAGGCCGCAGGCGATCGCATGAAGCGGGTGCACACCGCCGCCGCTTCGGTCATTTTCGGCCAGGATGTCGTGATCGAGCGCACCTTGGTGACATTGCTTGCCGGTGGTCACGCCCTGCTGATCGGTGTGCCGGGACTGGCGAAGACCTTGTTGGTCGAGACGCTTGGCAAGGTGCTGGGCCTCGAAGCCAAGCGCATTCAGTTCACGCCGGACCTCATGCCGTCGGACATCATCGGCTCTGAAGTGCTCGAGGATACGCCGGGCCAGCGGCGCAGCTTCCGCTTTATTCCCGGTCCGATCTTTACGCAGCTTCTGATGGCCGACGAGATCAACCGCGCCAGCCCGAAGACGCAGTCGGCGCTGCTGCAGGCGATGCAGGAGCATCACGTCACGGTGGCCGGTCAGCGCCACGATGTTCCGAGCCCGTTCCACGTTCTGGCGACCCAGAACCCGCTGGAGCAGGAAGGCACCTATCCGCTGCCCGAAGCCCAGCTCGACCGCTTCCTGCTGCAGATCGACGTCGGCTATCCCGACAATGTCGCCGAGCGGCGGATGCTGTTCGCAACAACGGGTGTCGAGGAACGTCGGCTGGAGGCGATCCTGTCGCCGCAGGAGTTGATGACGACGCAGCGGCTCGTGCGCCAGATCCCGGTGCCGGACAAGGTCGTCGATGCGATCCTGAAGCTCGTGCGTTCCGCGCGTCCGGGACCTGAAGCCAGCGATGAAACCAACCGCTTCATTGCCTGGGGACCCGGCCCGCGTGCCAGCCAGGCGCTGATGCTGGCGGTGCGTGCAAAAGCGCTGATCGACGGCCGTCTTGCGCCCTCGATCGACGATGTCATTGCGCTGGCCGAGCCGGTGCTGAAGCATCGCATGGCGCCGACGTTCGTGGCCCGCACGGAAGGCCAGGATGTCGGAATGATCATCGCTAAGTTGGCCGCGGCATTGGAGTAGGGCGTGGTGGCAGGAGCCGGAGCGGGGCTACAACCGGCACATCCGCGCGACACCGCTTCGGTGTTCGCGCTCGAAGGCGAAGCGCACGGGCTGGCCGATCGCCTGCCCGACCTTCTCGTCGAGGCTATGCGCGTATCCAGCACAGTTTCGCACGGCATCCACGGTCGCCGCCGCGCCGGGCCGGGCGAGACCTTCTGGCAGTTCCGCCAGTACCAGTCGAACGATGCGGCGACGCTGGTCGATTGGCGACGCTCGGCGAGCTCGGATCACCTCTATGTGCGCGAACGCGAATGGGAAGCCGCCCACACCATGTGGATGTGGCCGGACCTGTCGCCGTCTATGGATTTCCGCAGCGAGCTGTCGGCCACGACCAAGCGCGATCGCGCCATCGTGCTGATGCTGGCCGCCGCCGAGCTGCTGGTGCGTGGCGGTGAGCGTGTCGCCCTGCTGGGCTTGTCGCGTCCCACCGCGAGCCGCAAGGCGACGACCAAACTGGCCGAGACGCTTGCGCAAAGCGCCGGATTGCCAGCGCTGAAAGAAAGCCTGCCGCCGCCGGAGCGACTGAGCCGGTTTTCGGGCGTGTTGCTGTTCAGTGATTTCCTCGATCCTCTGGACGTCATCGAGGAGCGGCTCAAGCAACTCGCGGGCGGCGGTGTGTCGGGCCATATCGTGCAGGTCATGGACCCGGCGGAAGAAACGCTGCCCTATCAAGGGCGGACCGAATTTCTCGGCATGGAGGGCTCGGATCGCTGGCTGGCGGACCGCGTCGAAACGCTGAGGCCGCAGTATCTGGCGCGGCTTCAGGCGCACCGCGCGGGGCTGGAAGCCATCGCTGCGAAACTCGGCTGGACGTTCCTGGTCCATCATACGGATAAGTCTCCGGCCGAACCGTTGCTCAGTCTCATCATGCGTCTGCAGAACAGTGGCGGCGATTATCGCTGGGCGCAGACGGGCACGTCATCGGGAGAAGCGGGATGAGCCTTGGCGCACTTGCGTTTCTCAGCCCCTGGCTCCTGGTTGGTCTGGC
>JAEZBU010000239.1 GCA_023426855.1 Pseudomonadota bacterium
TCCTCGGCATCGACCAGAATGACCATGCGTCCGTTGCGCAGGTCTTCCAGGATCTCCGTCGTGGATGAAAGGATGCCCTTTCCTTCCGCGTAGGTAACGGTACTCAAAGAACTGGTCACCGGCGGAACTCCAGCAGGCGCGCAACGTAGCGCGCGAAGATATCGACTTCGAGGTTGACGATTTGGCCCGCCGTTTTGACGCCCCAGGTCGTCACCGTCAAGCTGTGCGGGATGATGTTGACGCCGAAGCGGTTACCGGCGACTTCATTCACCGTCAGCGACGTGCCGTCGAGAGCAACCGAACCCTTGGGCGCGATGTAAAGCGCCAGATGCTCGGGCGCTTCCAGCGTGAAGCGGCGGCTTTCGCCATCGGGATGAATCTCGACGATCCGGGCGGTGCCGTCGACGTGTCCTGATACAATGTGGCCGCCGAGTTCGTCGCCAGCCGTCAGCGAGCGTTCGAGATTGATGCGCGCGCCCGGCCGCCAGCCGTCCAGCGTCGTTTTCGAGCGCGTTTCATTCGACACGTCCACGTCGAATACGCTTCCCTGCCCGTCCGGTTTGACCGAGGTGACGGTCAGGCAGCAACCGTCGCAGGCAATCGACGCGCCAATCGCGATCGAGGATGCCGCATAGGCGGAGCGTATGGAAAACCGTCCGCCGTCGCGCGCGGCGACTTCGCCGATATCGGTGATGATCCCAGTAAACATGATCGGTGCGTTGCTCTTTGTGGTCGCTGAAGCGCTGCCGGGTCACAGATGCCGGCTGCGGCGTCGAAACGTCATCATAACATCATCGCCGACCTTACGCTGCGCCATCGGCGTCATATCGAGGTTCGGCAGCAAGTCTCCAGGGTAAAGCGATTGCTCGCTTTTGTCCGCGCCACCTGCGCGGAACACAACGATTTCATCGACGAAGCCGGATTGGCCGAACGCGCGCCAGATCGACGGCCCGCCTTCCACCAGCAGCCGCGTGACGCCACGTGCCACCAGCACTTCGAGAACGGCAGGCAGCCACAGCGCACCATCGACCACGCGGACCTCGGCCACATCGCAACCGCGGGTGGCCAGCGTCTCGCGGCGTTCAGGATCGCTGCCCATGCCGCATAATACCAGCACGGGCACTTCGCGGGCGGTTCGGACCAGCTTACAATCGAGCGGAATATCGAGATCGCGCGCCAGAACCACCCTCAGCGGGGATTGATCAGCCAGCCCCGGCAGGCGGCAGGTTAGCTCGGGATCGTCGTCGATCACCGTGCGGCGGCCGACCAGGATGGCGTCGGCCTGGGCGCGCAGCAGATGACCGCGCGCCCGCGCCTGCGCACCCGTCACCCACAGCGGCTGCCCCTCGGCCCCGCGCGGCACCTTACCGTCGGCACCCAGCGCCAGTTTGAGTTGTACGAACGGCCGGCGCTCGCTGACGCGCAGGATATGCCCACGCGTCACCCAGTCAGCTTCCTCGCTCCGGACGCCGCGCGTTACCGCAATTCCCGCCGCCCGCATGCGGTCGATGCCACGGCCCGATACGCGCGCGTCCGGATCCTCTATGCCGACCACGACCCGCGCGATCCCGGCGGCGATCAGCGCATCCGAGCACGGCGGTGTCTTGCCATGATGCGAGCAGGGTTCGAGCGTCACGTAAGCGGTAGCCCCCACCGCCCGCGCCCCTGCCCGCAGCAACGCTTCGGTCTCGGCGTGCGGCCGGCCACCCGGCTGTGTCCAGCCACGCGCGATGATTTCGCCTGTCGAGGGATCGACGATGACCGCGCCGACCGCCGGGTTGGGCGCGGCATTGCCCAGCCCACGCCGCGCCAGCATCAGCGCGATATCCATGTAGCGCGCATCCATCGCCGCTTGGGCGATGTCCGGCTGGCTATTCGACGCTGTTGGGCACATTGGCATTCCGGCCGGCGCCGTTGCCTTTGGCAATCTCGGTCAGCACTTCCTGGAAATCGGCGGCCTCGCGGAAATCGCGATAAACCGAAGCAAAACGGACATACGCAACCGGATCGAGGCCGCGAAGCGCTTCGATCACAAGTTCACCGATCGCCGACGAATTGATTTCCGCCTCGCCGGTGCTCTCCAACTGCCGGACGATACCCGACACCATCTGCTCGATGCGCTCGCCATCGACCGGCCGCTTGCGTAGCGCGATCTCGACCGAATGCATCAGCTTGTCGCGCTCGAACGGCACTTTTCGCCCCGAACGCTTGACGACGATGATCTCGCGCAGTTGCACACGCTCGAACGTGGTAAAGCGACCGCCGCAGACCGGGCACACGCGACGCCTGCGAATGGCGGCACTCTCCTCGGTCGGACGACTGTCTTTGACCTGCGTTTCCTCGCTGCCGCAGAAGGGGCAACGCATGGCGTGTTCTCCATCGAAAAACGCTAGAAGCGGGCGCGGAAACAATCCGGCACCCGCCCCGCTTATCCTAGAGGCTTGGGGCATGAGATGCGAGCCTGTTGGCGCGCATCTGCCCTGTCAGGATGACCGCAGCCTCAGTAGATCGGGAAACGGCGGCACAAAGCGGTCGCTTCGTCCTTGATCCGCGCTTCCACGGCTTCGTTGCCAGCCTCGCCGTTCTGGGCCAGACCGTCGAGAACTTCCGCGATCATGCGGCCGACCTCGCGGAATTCGGCAACGCCGAAGCCGCGCGTCGTACCGGCAGGCGAACCAAGCCGCACGCCCGACGTCACCGCCGGCTTCTCGGGGTCGAACGGTACACCGTTCTTGTTGCAGGTGATGTGCGCGCGGCCCAGCGCCTTCTCTGAGATGTTGCCGGTCAGCTTCTTGGGCCGCAGATCAACCAGGATCAGGTGCGTATCGGTACCGCCCGACACGATGTCGAAACCCGATGTATTCAGAACTTCGCCCAGCGCCTTGCAGTTCTCAACCACGGACTTGGCGTAAGTCTTGAACTCCGGCCGCAGAGCCTCGCCGAACGCCACCGCCTTGGCGGCGATGATGTGCATCAGCGGACCGCCCTGGATGCCCGGGAAAATCGCAGAATTGACCTTCTTTGCGATCTCGGCGTCGTTGGTCAGGATCATGCCACCACGGGGACCGCGCAGCGTTTTGTGCGTCGTGGTGGTCACGACATGTGCATGCGGAATCGGCGAAGGATGCGCGCCGCCAGCCACCAAGCCAGCGAAGTGCGCCATATCCACCATCAGGTACGCGCCGACTTCATCGGCAATGGCGCGGAAGGCGGCGAAATCGATATGGCGCGGATAGGCCGAACCACCGGCAATGATCAGTCGCGGCTTGTGCTCGCGGGCGAGGCTGCGCACCTCGTCCATGTCGATGCGGTGATCCTGACGGCGAACCGTATAGGAGATCGCGTTGAACCACTTGCCCGACTGGTTGACCGGCGAACCGTGGGTGAGATGGCCACCGGCCGCCAGCGACAAGCCGAGCACCGTATCGCCGGGCTTGGTCAACGCCATCATCACGCCCTGGTTGGCCTGACTGCCGGAGTTCGGCTGCACGTTGGCAAAGCCGCAATCGAACAGCTTCTTGGCGCGTTCGATCGCCAGCTCTTCGGCGATATCGACGTACTGGCAGCCACCATAGTAGCGCCGTCCGGGATACCCTTCGGCGTATTTGTTGGTCAGGACAGAGCCAGCCGCTTCGAGCACGGCATTGGATACGATATTCTCGGAGGCGATGAGCTCGATCTCGTCGCGCTGGCGGCCGAGTTCAGCAGCAACCGCGCCGTACAGTTCAGGATCGCGATCGGCAAGAGATTGCTTGAAAAAGTCCATCATTGCACCCCCGCGCGCGGCTTTCGCGTCGCTCATGATCGTTCTCGCTCGACAGATGCAGGGATCATCAAGGACTGAAGCCCCGCCCCAAGACACCGCGGCTGCATAACACGTCCCCACGCGCGCCAACAACCTCGGCGACACGGACCGGCGACGGCATGGCGCAGGGCTTGGTGTTCGGCGTGTGCCTACTCGGCGGCGACTTGAGCCGGACCCTCTGCCAGACCGTGTTCCCGCCACAGTGCCGAAAGCGAGTTCACCAGATGCTCGATCTCGGCATCCGAGTGTTGCGGCGTCGGTGTCAGACGCAAACGCTCGCTTCCCCGCGGCACGGTCGGGAAGTTGATTGGTTGCACATAAATGCCGAACCGATCGAGCAAGGCATCGGTGATGCGCTTGCACAGCACCGGATCACCGACCATGACCGGCACGATGTGGCTCGGATTGTCCATGACCGGCAGGCGGGCGGCAGCCAGCCGCTGCTTCACCGCAAGTGCGCGCTCCTGATGCCGAGCACGTTCTGCGGAACTGACCTTGAGATGGCGCACGCTAGCCAGCGCACCGGCCACGATGGCCGGGGCCAGAGAAGTCGTGAAAATGAACCCAGGGGCGTATGTCCGGATCGCATCGCAGCAATCGCGGCTGGCGGCGATGTAACCGCCCATGACACCGAAGCCCTTGGCCAAAGTGCCGTTGATGATGTCGACGCGCTCCAGAACACCGTCGCGCTCGGCGATGCCGCCGCCATGCGGACCGTACATTCCGACCGCATGCACTTCATCGAGATACGTCAGTGCACCGTACTTTTTTGCCAGATCGCAAATCGCGGCGATCGGGGCAATCGTGCCGTCCATCGAATAGACGGACTCGAAGGCGATGATCTTCGGCCGGCCAGGTTCGAACGACGCCAGGTGCGCTTCAAGATCAGCCAGATCGTTATGGCGCCAAATGCGCTTTTCACCGCCGCCGTGACGAATACCCTGGATCATGGAGGCGTGGTTCTTCTCGTCGGAGAAGATCACTGCGCCGGGCAGCAGACGCACCAGTGTCGACAGCGTCGCGTCGTTGGCGATGTAGGCCGATGTAAACAGAAGCGCGGCTTCCTTGCCGTGCAGGCTGGCGATTTCTTCTTCCAGCTCAACGTGATAATGGGTGGTGCCGGAAATGTTCCGGGTGCCGCCCGAGCCGGCGCCGGTGCGATCCAGCGCCTCGTGCATGGCGGCCAGCACGCCGGCATTCTGCCCCATGCCGAGATAGTCGTTCGAACACCACACGGTGATCGGCCTGCCGGCGCCTTCCGTAAAGTGTTCCGCGGAAGGAAATGCGCCGCACGTCCGCCTCAGATCGGCAAACACGCGATACCGGCCCTCGGCCCGCACCGCAGCCAACGCGCTATGGAATTGCTTTGCGTAATCCACCGAAGCCGCCAATTTGCCTTCCCCGCACTGGTGAGCATCGCTCACATGCTGTCCCGGCACCCATCGAGCGTGATGTCGCGATCGAATGTTTATAACCAGGGCCGGCGCGGCAGGACAATGCCCCAAGAACCGTTCTAAACACACCGCGACGATGCGCCCTGCCGGTGACGGTCATGCCCGAGGCAGCCCACACCTGCGTTGACCGAGGTCAAGCGGCGACGCTTTGGCTTAGGGTTCAAAGGCGAATGCTGGCGCTCAGTAGCGTGCAGCAGTCTCTCCAAGGCCATCGCGCTGGTAGATATCGCGGCGGAACTGCACGACGCCGTCCTCCGTCGCCCAGGCGGTGATGTAGGCAAAGTAGAGCGCCGTGGGACGCCGCACCCGCACGTCCAGGCGTTCTCCGGACGTCTTCATCGCCTCGATACGCCCGAGGTCCCAATCGCCGTTGTCGCTCAGTAGCCAGGCCGCAAGCTGCTCGATGCCTTGTACACGCACACATCCCGACGTGGCGGCGCGGAAATTGCGTCCGAACAACCCGTCCGACGGCGTATCGTGCATGTAGACGGCGTGACTGTTGTGGAAGTTGATCTTGAGGAAACCCAACGGGTTATCCTTGCCCGGCTGCTGCCGGAAGACGAGATTGCGGGCTCCGCCGGCTGACCAGTTGATGGCGTTCGGATCGAGCTTCCGCCCATCGCTGCTGTAAGCGTCGATGCCGTATTGGACCAGGACGCTTTCGCTCTTGCGCTGCATATCCTGACCTTTGGGGATCAGGTCTTTCGCGATCACCGTCGGCGGCAGCGTCCACACCGGATTGAAGTTCATCTCGTGGATCGACGAGCGCAGCAGCGGCGTCTGGCGATCGAGCTTACCGACGACACCGGAATGCCGAGAAACGACCCGGTCGTTTTCGACCGCCTCGACCTGTGCAGAGGGAACGTTCACCAGCACGTATCGCTTGCCTGCGGTGCGCACCAGTTCGCTCACCCGGGAAAGATTGGTGCGCAACTGCTGCAGCCGCGTCTGGGCCGGAACGTTGAGCGCGGCGATGGTGCGCTTGTCGATAACACCAGTCGGCGTCAGGCCGTTCGACGCCTGAAACCGTTTCACGGCGCGTTCGACATGATAGTCGTAGCGGCCGGGGTTGTTGGTGGCTTCGCGCAGTTCACCTGACAGTTCCAGACGCCGACGTAGGACAGCGACGGCGCCATGCGTCAGGCCGACCTGCATGGCCATGTCCGGCACGGGATTCCACCCACCACTGGCGACAATGTCTTCGTAGCGCTTGATCGCGGCCTTCATCGGCTCGATGTTGGCGCGCGAGATCGTCGGGTAGCCGCGCGGCGGATTAGCCTCCCATTCGCGCACGAACGATCGGTCATAGGCGGAAGACGGGGCGCTGCTCCAGCTCTGCGATCCAAATGGATTCCAGGAGTTGCCGTCCGAGGCTACTGCGGGGTTCAGCAGTGCTATCATGCCCACGGTTGCGATCAGGGTCGCGATCCCGGCTGACGCTACGCTGAAACGATCCTTCATCCGCACAACTCGGCACACGTCCGCTACTCCTTACTGATACAACGGCGCATCCGCTCAATCGGCGGCGCGCCACACGCACGGTCTACAACCGCAGCGTTCACTAAGCCGCATCAGCGTTAACGAAACCTAAGCGCGCGCGTCAGCGCGACAACGCTGCCGCGTGGGATTGGCGGTTGCGATAGAGGTTGCAACGATACTCGCGCGATTGTGACCTACAGCCGGAAGCGGATCTGATCCGTCCAGAAACGTTCAAGCCGCGACAAGCAACGATTGAGGGATTCCAGATCGCTGGCAGCCACCTCGCCGACCGTCTCAAGCGAGCGGAGCTGGCGCAGATAAAGCTTACCGACCACATCGCAGGCTTCGCGCCCCTTGTCAGTCAGGCTGACGCGCACCGAACGCCGGTCGCTGTCGTGCCGCTTGTAATCGATGTAGCCCTTCTCAACGAGCTTCTTGAGATTGTAGGACACGTTCGAGCCGAGGTAGTAGCCGCGCGATTTGAGCTCGCCGGCGGTCAGCTCCTCATCTCCGAGATTGTGCAGCAGAAGCGCCTGAACGGCGTTGATCTCCGCACCACCCTTGCGGTCGAATTCGTCCTTGATCACATCGAGCAACAGGCGATGCAGCCGCTCGATCATACGCAAGGCCTCCAGATACTCGCTCCGCAGTTCCTCACTCGTCGGCAGCACGGTGCGCGTCGGCTCGAATGTCATCGTCATGCCTGTCCCCTGGTACGCGACGCTAGGCGTCAAACCTTGCGGTAACAGAACATTACAGACTAATACTTGAACCCCGACCTAACAGAAGCAGTTAAAATACCGTTACAAACTGCACGATACCGCGCAATTTGGGGTGCGACATTAATCACGTCGGCTCAAACACGCGCCGCCTGCATCTCCTCGCGGGTCGGCAGCACGAATTGATCGTCCACGGCGTTGATCGCGAAAATGCGCTCCACCATGGCAGCATCGACGCCTGCGAGGCGCGACGGCGACCAATTCGGCGTCTGCCCTTTGTCGATGAAAATCGTCCGCACGCCTTCGCGGAAATCGGCGCCGTTCAGCAGATGGCACGCCAGCCGATAGTCGGCGGTCAACGTCTGCCGCAGGTCGCGCGCGACAGACTCCCGGATATGACGGAACGTGACCGCGAGTGCCAGCGGAGACCTGGCATTGAGATCGGCAAGGACGCCGGCGCACCAGGCGCCTGCAGCACCGCCGCTCTGCACGATAGCTTCCAGCCGCGCGAACACCTCCTGCACGCTATCGGCTCCGAAGCAGGCCGCAATCGTCTCGCGCAGATCATCCAATTCGCCGTGGCCGGGATCCTGGTGGCGAGCGTCGAGCAGCGGATCGATCGGATCGGCGTCGGCCAACGCGGCTTCAACCTCGCCGAATTGCTGTGCGGGCAGACAGTGCGTCACCAGTCCGAGGCGGAATGCGTCTGCCCGGCCGATGCGGCGACCGGTGAGACCGAGGTACATTCCGACGTGATCCGGCAGGCGCGCGAACACCCAGCAAAGACCGTCATCGGGGAAGAAGCCCAGAGCCGTCTCCGGCATCGCGAACTGATAGTTTTCACCAGCCACGCGATGCGTGGCGTAGATCGACAGAGCGACGCCGGCGCCTATCACCATACCGTCGATCAGGCTCGCGGTCGGCTTGGAGAAGCATTCCAGCAGCCAGTGCGCGGCGTATTTGCGGCGCATCAATGCGCGCGCGCCCGCCGGATCGGACGCCTGCACCCCTGCCAGCTCGCGGACATCGCCACCGGCTGAAAACACCAGCGGCACATCAGATCGCAAAACCACCGCATAGACATTGGCATCGCGCGCGATATCGGGCACCGCGTCGGCTATGCGCTGCCGCATCGCATCGGAAATCGCATTGCGCACATGTGGCCGATTGAGCACGAACCGCACGGAAGCGCCAGAACGCACGATTTCCAGGCCAGTTTCATCCGTAGGCGCGCTCATGATCGCAGTCATCGCTCTATTGTGATCGTTTGTTTCCACGACGATGTGCCTCGTCCTGGCCCGGCGCTCTTTATTGCGCCACGAAAGCACCTATACATGCACCACATATCAGGCAAGACTTTGTGATTGGAACCCGGGGAGCGATGACGCGTCGTTCAATATGCAGGCTTCGGAGTAATCGATGCGGCTGAGCGCGGCGGCCATCAGCTCACGGCTTTCCAAGGTCGGCGCTGTTGCGATTGCTGTCGCGACCGTGTGGTCCGTCCAGCCGTCGTACGGCGCGGACAATGTCCGCTTGGCGCAAGCCAGCCGCGGAACGCAGGATCAATCTACCGTCTCACCGCCGCCCTTGCCGCTGCGCAACCCCGCCCGCGCCACGATGGACAAGCCTGAACAGAAGCCGGTCGCATCGCAAACGCCGGCTGCAACGCCCGGTTCATGGCCCAAAACATTGCCGGAGACCAAGGCCGAAGCGGAGGGCAAAACTGCTGCGGCCAGCAAACCCGAGCCGCCGCCGGATGTGTGGTCGGACGAACAGATTACCAAAGCGAAAGCAATGTGCGCGGATCTACTGCGCGGTGTCGCGGCGGTCTTTGTTCCGGCCGAACCCATCAAAGCGGGCGCGTGCGGATCGGCGGCCCCGGTCGAACTGATCAGCGTGGGCAACAACCCGCAGGTCGTCGTATCGCCACCGGCAAAGCTGACCTGCGACATGGTCGCCACATTGGCGGAATGGGTCGAGAAAGACGTCCAGCCGATGGCCAAGAGGCATTTCGGCGCCACCGTCATCCGCATTGAATCCATGAGCTCCTATTCGTGCCGCAACGCCTACAACCGCAAGCGTACACGGCTCAGCGAGCACGGTCTGGCCAATGCCCTGGATATCAGCCGCTTCGTCCTCAGCAAGGGCGAACGCGTCGACCTGCTGTCGCACTGGGGCATGACCGAGCGCGATATCCGTGCCGCCATCGCGGCCGCAAAGGCCGCTGAGGAAAAGCGGCGCACCGCCGAAGCCGCAGCCAGGGCTGCCAGGGAAGCAGCGGCCCAGCGCAAGGGCCAGGGGCAATCTCCGAGACAGGAGCAGGCCCAGGCGGTTACCCCACCACCAGCGCCTGAACCGGCCCCTCCACCCGCCCAGTCGCAATCCAAAGCCCGGCAGGCGGCGGCTGCCGCCAACAAGCCTGCCGCCGAGATGCCGGCTGCCAAGTCGTCGCGTTCACCAGAGGTCCAGACGCCACTGCCCGGCAGGCTCGGTTTTCGCTCCGGCACGCTGATCGAAGGCTCCCCGCCGCCAAGGCCGTCACGAACCGCCAAGGCCGAAAGCGCCGACACCACGCCTCCGAGCAAGCTGGGTCGGCCACAACCCGGCAAACAGGCCACCAAATCCATCGTGGCCGTCCCAGCGGTCGAGGACGACGAGATCGTCATTCCCGGCGCCAAGGTGGATACCCGGGGTCGGTTCCTGCGCGACATTCACACCGCGGCCTGCAAGCGGTTCGGCACGGTGCTCGGCCCGGAAGCCAATGAAGCACACCGCAACCACTTCCATCTGGATATGGCCAAGCGCAGGTACGGCAGCTTCTGCGAGTAGATGGTCGTTGTGCGCACTTGCCATCGACGGCTCAGAGCGCGATGCTGCCGGCAACGTTTCCAATTGCAGGCAGGTCCGCAATGAAGCCGCGCTCCACGCACGCTGAACGCGTGCAGCCGCCAGCCCAACATCGCTCCAGCGCAGACGCCTCGCCGGCCGGCGCGTTTCCCGCCGTGCGCATGCGGCGCAACCGCCGCTCGGACTGGTCGCGCCGTCTCGTCGCCGAAAACACGCTGAGCAAGTCGGATCTGATCTGGCCGATGTTCGTCGTCGAAGGCTCCAACGTGCGCACGCCGGTGCCGTCTATGCCCGGCGTCGATCGATTGTCGGCGGACCTGATCGTCGCCGCCGCCGAGGAAGCCCTGTCGCTCGGAATCCCGGCGATCGCGCTGTTTCCCTATACCGACCCCAATCTCAGGAGCGAGGACGGTCGCGAAGCCTGGAACCCGGAAAATCTGGTCTGCCGGGCAACACGGGCAATCCGCGCCGCCGGCTTGGATATCGGCGTACTGCTCGACGTGGCGCTCGATCCCTACACCAGCCATGGCCATGACGGGCTGATGCGCGGCAACGTCATCCTGAACGACGAGACCATCGAGGCGCTCGTGCGGCAGACGCTGGTCCAGGTCGAAGCCGGCTGCGATATCATTGCGCCATCCGACATGATGGACGGCCGTGTCGGCGCGTTGCGCCAGGCACTCGAAGACGGCGGCCATACCTCCATTCAAATCATGGCCTATGCCGCGAAGTATGCGTCTGCGTTCTACGGTCCGTTCCGCGACGCGGTGGGCTCGTCCGGCGCACTGAAGGGCGACAAGCGCACATATCAGATGGATCCCGCCAATACCGACGAGGCACTGCGCGAGGTTGCGCTGGATATCGCCGAAGGCGCGGACATGGTGATGATCAAGCCGGGCATGCCGTATCTCGACATCATCCGCCGCGTGCGCGACGAGTTTGGCGTGCCGACGTTCGCCTATCAGGTGTCCGGCGAGTACGCGATGCTGATGGCCGCCGCCGAGCGCGGCTGGCTCGACGGCGACAAGGTGGTCATCGAAAGCCTTATGGGGTTCAAGCGCGCTGGTGCGGCTGGTGTCCTGACCTACTTTGCGCCCCGCGCGGCAAGGTGGCTGTCCGCAAACACCTGAGACTGGCGGCCAAACCGCGCTTATGATGCGGTCCCAACCGATATGGCATGTCGACACGGACCGCACGGGTGCGCAGCATCACGCAATCATGGCTGTTCGGGCTGACGCTGGCAGCGCTCTGCGCGGCTGCCTTGGCAGGCTGCGCGAGTTGGCCCGACACCTATGAAGCGCGGACCTGCCGGCAAATGGTGCCAGCGCTCAATCCGTCCGGTAGCACGATCGAAGTCCTGGGCACGCGCCTGTTGCGCGATGGCCGGGTTGGCATCGTCTATGCCGCCCGAGGACCGAACACAAAGCCGGCGCCGCGCACGATCGTTTGCGCCTTTTCGCGCGACGAAACCATCCCAGGCGACCGACTGGTCAGCGTGTGGAGCGACGGTAAACAGCTAGGCGATATTCGGCTCACACTGCTCAAGCGCTTCTGGCTGAAGACCCAGGACGCTGCCGTCGCCGACCCCGAACCGTTCATGCGGGTTGGCTCCGTGCCAGAGCTGCCGCGTTGGCTTGCCTACGCGTTGCAGCACCTTCTGTCGGCCCTGCCACTCATCAGCATCTATGCCCTGCTGGCTGCTGCCTATGCCCTGGTTTACGGCTTGGTGGGCCGTATCAATCTCGCGTTCGGCGAGTTCGCTGCGATTGGCGGATACGGCGCATTGTTGGCGTTTGCCATAACGGGCACGTCGGCGCCCTGGTGGATGGCCCTGACGGCCTGCTTCGTCGTCGGCATGTGGAGCGCAGGCATGCACGGGCTTATCGCCAGCCGTCTCATTTTTTCACCGCTGAGGAATGCCGGCGGCCAGCACCTGCTCATCGCTACGATAGGTCTTGCGATCTTCCTGCAGGAGTATCTGCGCCTGACGCAGGGTACCGCGCTGCGCTGGATCGAGCCGATACTCAATCAGCCGGTCGGCGTGGCACGCAGCGCCAGCTTCATCGTCATGGTGACGCCGATGGCCGTGCTCGTCACCTGCATCGCCGTTGTAGCCGCATCCGGATTACTGCTCATGATGCGCTGGACCCGCTTCGGGCGATATTGGCGCGCATGTGCCGACGATAGCGGCGCCGCCATGCTGGCCGGGGTCGATCCGTCCCGCATCCTGCTGACATCGATTGTATTGGCGACCGCGCTGGCTGGCGTGGCAGGCACCATATCGACCGTATTCTACG
>JAEZBU010000259.1 GCA_023426855.1 Pseudomonadota bacterium
GTCCAGTCGTGCAGGCGGTAGTTTTCTGTCTTCACGACACCATCGGCCCAGTAGAAGTGGCTCGTGTAACCGGACGATGTGCCGCTTCCAAAGTCCTCCATCGGCGCTTTCCCGGCGTTGGGATCGCGCGTGCGCGGCGTCAACCGGACCTGCCGGTTCCAGGCCAGCGTTCCGTCGGGAAAGCTGCCGAACAGCGGCTTGAAATAATGGGCATCATTTTCCGCGAGATTCTCAGGGACGGCGGACCATTTGAAGAAGCTTGCGGCTCCGGCATCGAGCCAGCGGGGGCGGTCCTGATCGCGCAGGAACGGGTTGTCCGCTTGCGCGGGCGGGGAGCAGAACGGGCCGGCGAATTCCTCCGCAGTCATCAGGATGACAGCGTACTCATAGCCCCGAATGTCCTGCATGCGATGACGGCGCGGATGCGCCGACCGTGCGGCGGCATGGAACGGCTCCAATGCAGGTTCGCCAGCTCCGGCGCCGTTCCCAACCACTGCGTCGTAGAGATCCTTCCGCGTCCGCGCACCGCCGTCGTTCTGGTCGGCCGCGGTTGCAAAGAAACTCAGCGCAACGATATCCGGACCGTGGCAGCGATAGTCCTCCGGCAGCCGCACGGTGAAACCATGCATGAGCGGATAGCCGGTCACGGGATCGAGCGGCCATTGCGCGGGCAAAATGCCAGGCGGCAGCCCGAAGCACCAGCCGTCACAATCCGCACCGCCTGGCAAAGCCGTGCGGTGCAGGATGTCGATATCGTAAGCTTTTGAAATCATCGCGACCTCGGCATTGGGTGGTCAGCCCTGCATGCCGCGCAATAGCGTCAAGTCTGCGACAGTCGGCGGAAGATCTGCGCGCACCCGGCAGCAGTGCCGTGGATTAGGCCAATCGCCGTGACAGCATGTAGGCCACCGCTGCCGGAATGCCGAACACGACCAGCAGGATGGGCGCTTCCTGCGCCACCGTGTAGCCCGCGCTCACGACGCCAACCCACATGTTGATGCAGGACGCGATGAGCCAAGCTGGAATGAACGCCCGTGCGGCCTTGGCCGGCGATGCGCCGATCATGCGACCGATCAGCAGACAAACTCCGAGCAGGAGAAATCCTCCCGAAACAACCATAACCGTGTGCATAGCCCCTCCCCCATGCGATCGCACCCAAGCGCTCGCAACATTAGCTGCGTCGCGGGGCTGACACTACGCGCAAGAACTCCCTGCCCAACGATTAGGCAGCAAGCAGCCGATCAACCTCACGCACCAAGTCCTTCAGGTGGAAGGGCTTGGACAGCACGCGGGTGTCCTTGAAGGGGCTGGTATCTGTATTCAGCGTCACGGCCGCGAAGCCCGTGATGAACATGATCTTCAGTTCTGGATCGAGCTCGCTGGCGCGACGGGCCAGTTCGATGCCATCCATGCGCGGCATGACAATATCGGTCAGCAGCAGCGTGAACGGCTCTTCCTTGAGCCGGTCGTAGGCTTCCTGGCCATTGCAGAAAGCGATCACATCATAGCCCGCCTTGACCAGCGCGCGTTCAAGGAAGCCGCGCAACGAGTCGTCATCCTCCGCGAGCAGGATGCGCATCATGGGCAAGTGCGATGGTTTGATGGTCATTGTTGTGTCTTCGCCAGCTTGGGATCGCAGGATAAGAGCGCGCTACGGCATCTGCCAGCCGAATCTGACCCGATTTTGGTAAACGGTAGATAAAGCCCTGGCCATCCACGCAAAGGTTTTTGAAGCGTCGCGATCCGGCATCACAAAATCGGTCTGAGCTGTGGTGAAGTGCTATGTCTCATGGACACGCGCGCATTGCATTGGCACAGTAGCCTCGCGTGGACCGCAGCGAGGCAGGTGCACGATCGACAATCCCACCAGCCATTGCAGAAGATTCATGCCACTGCGCGAGAAAGCATCAATACTGGCCGAACTCACGCCGGCATACGTCGTTCGCGAACCCGCTGAACTGACGACGCCGTTCGTCTTCTGCTCGCCGCACTCCGGCCGCTGCTATCCGAGCGCGCTGCTCGAGCGCTCGCAGCTCGACGCACATACGCTGCGCAAGTCGGAGGATTGCTTTGTCGACGAGTTGTTCGACAGCGTTGCCAGCCTTGGCGCGCCGCTGATCGCAGCCCGGTTTCCGCGCGCCTACCTGGACGTCAACCGCGAGCCGTATGAGCTCGACCCCGAGTTGTTCGATGAGCCCCTGCCCGACTTTGCGAACACGCAGACCATGCGGGTCATCGGCGGCCTGGGTACGGTGGCGCGCATCGTTGCGGATGGCGAGGAGATCTATCGAGACCCGCTGCCGCTGGCCTCAGCGATCGTTCGCATCGAGCACCTGTACCAGCCGTTCCACGCCATGCTGGCCCAGCTCATCGAACGGACACGCAGGACGTTCGGTATCGCCATCCTGGTCGATTGTCATTCGATGCCGTCGGCGTCGACGGGGCATCCAGGCAGCATCCGTCCGGATTTCGTCATCGGCGACCGGTTCGGCGCGTCCTGCGACGCGAGGATGACCCGGCTGTTCCGCGAGGCCATCGTCCAGCTCGGCTACCAGGTGCAGCTCAACCGGCCCTACGCCGGCGGCTTCATCACCGAACACTACGGCCAACCGTTCAAGAGCGTTCACGCGCTGCAGATAGAAATAAACCGCGGCCTCTACCTCAACGAGTATAGACTGACCAAGACCGCCAACTTCGAGCGGTTGCGTCGCGACCTGTCCCAGGTCGCCGCCCGGGTATTTGCCGAACTCCCGCCGATTATCGCGCCCCGCGCCGCCGCCGAATAGCGGCCGCAGGCGCTCCGGAAAAACCTGCAAGCCAAAAAAAAAAGGCCGTCCGAAACCGAACGGCCCAAGTCTAGGGAGGAAACGCCCAAAGGAGGGCAGTGAGTAGATGGGAAACCATCAAGCTCACGACAAGACTATATGCTGCAACGCA
>JAEZBU010000260.1 GCA_023426855.1 Pseudomonadota bacterium
CCCTGCGTCCCGGTGTGCTCGACGTCCAGCTTCCCGGCAGCACGCGCCGCATCTTCGTGAAGGGCGGCTTTGCGGAAGTCGAGCCTGACCGGCTGACTGTGCTGGCCGAGACAGCGTTCGACGCAGATGCGTCATCCGCATCGAAAGAAATTGCATCGGAGCTCGCGACCGCCGAGGCTGAGCTGGCTGCTGCCAAGGATGACGATGCACGCTTTATCGCGCAGTCCGCAGTCGATCGGCTGCGTGTGCTGCAGGGTAGCCGCGCCTGATCTTGAGCTGACGGTCCGCGCGCGATCCGCCGATTGCGCGTTACGGCGCCAAATGCGCGAATTCCCGAACGACGCTTTCGTAGATTGGCCGTTTGAACGGGAGAGCGAGGTCGACGACTTCGCTCATATCAGCCCATCGCCAAGCTTTGAATTCCGCCTTCGCGCCGGCAGACGGCGTAATGCTGATTTCGCTGTCCGGTCCGTGAAAGCGCATGGCGAACCAGCGTTGCTCCTGGCCGCGATACCGCCGCTTCAAGGCGACACCCAACAGATGCGGCGGTAGTTCGTAAGACAGCCAGCCGGGAATTTCGGCCAGAATTTCGACAGATACCGCGCCGGTTTCCTCGTGCAGTTCGCGCAGCGCGGCGGTACGCGCATCCTCGCCCGGGAGAATGCCGCCCTGGGGCATCTGCCAAATCGCGGGTACGTCCTTCGCCAGCCAGCGCGGCCGCCGCCGACCGATCCAGACCTTGCCGCGAGGATCGAGCATCATAATGCCGACGCACGGGCGCAACGGCAGTTCGGGAGGGCTGGCTTGTTCAGTCAAAGTCAACGCGGTCAGTCCATCGAAGGCATAGAAGGAATCAGCATCCTAGCATTGTTCCGCTATCGGTGTTTGTCCACTGGACGGTCGGCAGCGCAATCCAGGCTAATCGATCATTATCTGAACACTTAACGACATAGTCATGACATGGGTGATGCTTACCGGCTTATATCCCCGCCCTTTCGAAGTGGTCCGAGGCCGGCATGCATCTCGAAGACGTCCTCTTTCCGTCGAATGCCGTGAAACTAGCGGGCACGCTTGCCTGGTCCAACGCGTCGCCGCCGCCGCCCGAGCAGCGGGCTGTCATCCTGGCCGCGGGTTCGGGGCATCACGATCGCGACGAGACGGTCTGCGGGAAGACGCCCTTTAAAAACATCTCCGACAGCTTGGCCGCGCGCGGCTTTACGGTGCTGCGGTTCGACAACCGCGGCGTTGGCGCATCGGGAGGATCGACAGAGGATACGACATTCGACACCAAGGTCGAGGATCTGTTGGCTGCGCATACTTTCCTGACGACGCGCGGGATAGCGCCTGGGCGCGTAGCCCTCGTCGGACATAGCGAAGGCGGCCTGACCGCCGGAGCCGCTGCGGCCAAGGTTCCTGCGTGTGTCGCGATGTTGGCCGGACCTGCGATTCCGATCGAAGACCTTCTGCATCGGCAGGCGTGGATTGCCTCATCCCAAGCGGGCGCGACGCCGGCGCAGTTGGCGCACGAACGGCAAATGAACGCGCAGGTTTTCGCAATCGCGCGGGAGACTGCCGCGCGCGAGATTCGGCAGCGGCTTTTTCAGGAGATCATGGGGGAGGCGCTGAGGACTTGGCCCGATCAGGTTTGGGAATCGGAGCGCCAGATCACCGACAGCGCCGCGACTATGGCTGCGATCGTGGCGGCGCCTGACTACTGTACGTTACTGCAACAGCGCCCCGAGCGGATTTTGTCGGAGGTGCGCGCGCCGATCCCGGCGATGTTCGGCGGCAAGGACGTTCAAGTCGAGGCCGAGCCCAATCTGCACGCGTTTCGCGCGGCTACGGCAGGCAATCCGGACGCGACAGCTCATGTGCTCGCGGACCACAATCACTTGTTCCAGGTGGCCGATACCGGTGCAATAGAGGCGTACGAGCATCTCGGCGACGCGCCTTCGCCTGCCGCCTTGGATTATTTGGTAGCGTGGCTCACCGCCGCGATGGAGAGAGGCGATCGTAGAAGCGCATGACGTCAGAGGTCGATATCGGCACCATGCGCGAGACGGTTGCGCGCCATTTTCCGGAACTTGCCGCGCTGGAGGTCTCCGTGAGGACGCAGGGGTGGGACAGCCTCGCCCTGGACGTCGGAGGCCGGTTTATCTTCAAATTTCCGCGCAGCCCAAACGCCGAGCAGGCTCTGCGGAGGGAAGCGAGGCTGCTGGCGGTTGTTCGCAACCACGTCAGCATGCCTGTTCCCGATCTGACGCTGTACGACGGCCCGCCGGTTTTCTCTCGCCATAGCAAGATCCACGGCGATCATCTGCTGACCGAGCACTACGACCGGTTGACGGACGCCGAGCGCGCGACGCTCGCCGATCAGTTGGCGCGTTTTTATGCGCAGATGCATGCCATTCCCGAAGGCGACGTGGCTGCCGTCGGCGCGCGTCCGATAAAGGCGTGGCTGTCGCCGGACGACGTGCTGCGCAAAGTCCGGCCCGTCTTGCCGGATGGCTTGCGCGCGTTTGCCGAGCGGGCAATTGCCGATTGGGCAGGCCTGCCACCCGATCCCCACGGTACGACATATGGGTTCTTCGATGGTCACGGCTGGAACATGGCGTTCGACCAGGAACGCGGGCGGCTCAATGGCATCTATGAT
>JAEZBU010000270.1 GCA_023426855.1 Pseudomonadota bacterium
GCCGGTGTCTCCGCTCTTTGAGGTCGTTCTTTTAAGGCCTTTCCTGCCGCTCACAAGCGGCGCGATACGGCCTTTGAAGGGGCTCCGCGCCATGAGGGACAACGCGAGATGAAAGGCTGAATTCATGCCGTTGTACGAGCATGTTTTCCTGGCGCGCCAGGAAGTCTCGACTCAGCAGGTCGAGGCACTGATCAAGGAATTCTCTGAAGTCATCACCGAAGGCGGCGGTACGGTCGGCAAGACCGAGTACTGGGGCCTCAAGGGTCTGGCTTACAAGATCAAGAAGAGCCGCAAGGCGCACTACGCGCTGCTGAACATCGAAGCTCCGTCGGCCGCTGTTGCCGAAATGGAGCGTCGTATGGGTCTGTCCACCGACGTCATCCGCTTCCTGACCCTGAAGGTCGAGGAGCACGAGACCGAGCAGTCCGTGCAGATGCGCAAGAGCGACGACCGTCGTGACGGTGATCGCGGCGGCTTCCGTGGCGGTGATCGCGGTGGCTTCCGTGGTGGCGATCGCGGCGGTTTCCGCGGTGGCGATCGTGAAGGTGGCGGCTTCCGTGGCGGCGACCGCGAAGGCGGCTCGACCTTCCGTCCGCGTCCGGCTGGCGGCGGCGGCTTCCGCGGCGGCGACCGTGATGGCGCCCCTCGTCCCCCGCGCCCTCCGCGCGACACGCAATCCGGATCGGAGGAGTGATCCATGGCTGACGTATCTGCAGCTGGCGCTCGCCGGCCTTTCCACCGCCGTCGCAAGACCTGCCCGTTCTCCGGCGCCAACGCTCCGAAGATCGACTACAAGGATGTGCGTCTTCTCGGCCGTTACGTTTCCGAGCGCGGCAAGATCGTGCCGAGCCGTATCACCGCAGTATCCGCCAAGAAGCAGCGCGAACTGGCTCGTGCCATCAAGCGCGCCCGCTTCCTCGGTCTGCTGCCGTACGTCCTGAAGTAATCTTCAGGACACGATGCGGGCGCGCTTACTGCCGCGTCCGCGTTGAAGCATGTGGTTGAGGATGCTGGTCTTCACGCCCAGCACCTCTAACCGCCATTAGCGCGGGACAGCTTACACCATGCCAATTGGCCTTCTCATTGGCCTCGGGGCCGGACTCGTCTCGGCGGTGCTGTTCGCATCCGCCGGCACCGGAACTGTGACCGGCCTGCTGGCTCTGATTTTCCTGACACCGCTGCCGGTGGCTATCGTCGGCCTCGGCTGGGGCTGGGCTGCGGCTGCCGTCGCGGCAACCGGCGCGTTCGCGACCATTACCGCGACGATCAATCCGCAAGCCGCTCTGTTGCACTTGCTGGCGCTGGGCCTGCCGACTGTCATCCTGTCCTATCTGGCGCTGCTCAACCGGCCCGTCGGCGGCACGCCGGAATATCCACAGCTCGAATGGTATCCGCTCGGCCGCATCGTGGCGTTCGCCGCATTCTGGGCCGGCGGATTAGCGACGCTGGCACTCCTGACAACCGCCACCGACCTGGACTCCCTCCGCGCGACCCTGCGCGAGAGCTTCGAGCGCATGTTCGTGAATCAGGCAGCGCTTCCCTCCGGCGAGCAACCGCTCGGAGAACCCGAAATTGCCGCACTGACCGAGCTGATGGTGGTCAGCTTCGCGGGCGCCATAGCCACCATGTGGATGCTGCTCGCCATGCTCAATCTGTGGCTGGCAGGATTGATCACGCGCGCATCCGGCCGGCTGACGCGGCCGTGGCCCGATATCGCGTCACTGCAGATGCCAAGGACGGTGACGCTGGCTTTCGGCATCGCCGTCGCCGCCTCGTTCATCCCTGGCTATCCGGGATTGATCGCGTCGGGCTTCGCCAGCGCCTTCGTATTCGCATTCATGCTGGTGGGCCTTGCCATCATTCACAGCGTTACGCGCGGCATGGGTGCACGCGGCTTCATTCTCGGCGCCGTCTACGGCGCACTGCTCGTCCTCAATCCGTTCAGCGGTCTGGCTATCGCCACCATAGGGCTGGCCGAACCGGTCTCTCCACTGCGGCGCAAGCCGCCGTCGAACCCACCATCCATCACCTGATCTGAAACACACGACACCGATAGGAGTAACTACCCATGCAAGTCATTCTTCTGGAACGCATCGGCCGCCTCGGCCAGATGGGCGACGTCGTCAACGTCAAGGACGGCTACGCCCGCAACTTCCTGCTGCCGCAGGGCAAGGCGCTGCGCGCCACCAAGGACAACATGACCGACTTCGAGTCGCGTCGCGTGCAGCTCGAAGCCAACAACCTCGAGCTCAAGAAGGAAGCCGAAGCGGTTGCCGAGAAGCTCAACGGCAAGCAGTTCATCAGCATCCGCCAGTCGGGCGATACCGGCCAGCTCTACGGTTCGGTCTCGACGCGCGACATCGCTGACGTGGTGAAAGAAGGCGGGTTCACCATCGACCGCCGCCAGGTTGTCCTGGAGCGCCCGATCAAGACCCTCGGCGTGCACGAGCTGAAAGTCGCGCTGCACCCGGAAGTCCTGGTCAAGATCGCCATCAACGTTGCCCGCTCGCAGGACGAGGCCGATCGTCAGGCCCGCGGCGAAGACGTCACCGTCGTTCGCGAGGAGCGCATGGAGCTGGAGACCTTCGATCCGGACGCCATGTTCGAGGAAGGCTCCGAGCCGGCCGAAGAGGGTCAGGAGAGCGCCTGATCCGGAAGCGCGCGGCTTTCGTTGCTGACGCTTCACTCATCACTCTTCAAGTCATGCCGGAGCAGCAAGCCGTTGCTCCGGCATTATTATTTGGCGAATCGGACGACCGGAAGCGTCCACGCGACGTCGCATAGGTTGCAACAGCATCCGCATCACTCTTGATGCGACGATTGGAAATGGGCACATTTTCCTTCGTCGCACGTTTAGTTGCCGTTGAAGGTCTGCAACCGTCCCCGGGTCGCGCCATGTTCTGGCCACTGGTGTTCGTTCTGCGCAAGACCATCGCCAAGGGCCACCTTGCCGTGATCGACGCGCAAGGTCGCCGGCACGAGTTTGGCGATGGATCTGGCGCCCCCGTCGTTGTCCGCTTCACCGATCGGGCAACGGAACGCGCGATTGCGTTCAATCCGCAGCTCGCGGTCGGCGAAGCCTACATGCATGGCCGCATGCTGTTCGAGCGCGGCGACATCTGCGACTTCCTCGCGCTGGCCATGATCAACTGGGAAGCCGACCGGATGCCGGCCTGGCTGAAGATGCTCGACCGCCTTCGACACGCGCTGCGCCGGCTCCAGCAGTATAATCCGGCCTGGCGGTCCCGCCGCAACGTCGCTCACCACTACGATATCGACAGTGCGATCTACGAGTTGTTTCTCGATAGTGACCGGCAATATTCGTGCGCCTACTTCCTGCCCGGCAGTGATCTGGAAGAAGCGCAGGAAGCCAAGAAGGCGCACATCGCCGCCAAGATGGCGCTCGGTCCCGATCACAACGTGCTGGACATTGGCAGCGGCTGGGGTGGCCTCGGCATCTGGCTGGCAACGCATACCGGCGCCAAGGTCAAGGGCATTACCCTGAGCAATGAGCAGTTGTCGGTCGCCCGCGATCGCGCCCGCAAGCGTGGCCTGCAGAACCGCGTCCGTTTCGACAACGAGGACTACCGCAGCCTCGACGGCACTTTCGACCGCATCGTCTCGGTCGGCATGTTCGAGCACGTCGGTGTCAACCACTATAGCCGCTTCTTCCGCCGACTGAGCGCGCTGCTTAACCGCGATGGCGTGGCAGTCCTGCATTCGATCGGCCGCAGCGACGGTCCCGGTTTCACCAACCCCTTCATCGCCAAGTACATCTTCCCTGGTGGCTACTTCCCGGCGCTATCGGAGGTGCTGCCCTCGATCGAGCGTGCCGGTCTGATCGTGTCGGATGTCGAGATCCTGCGGTTGCATTATGCAGAGACGCTGAAAGCCTGGCGCGAGCGCTTCATGGCGCGCCGCAGCGAGGCCGTGCGGCTCAAGGGCGAGGAGTTCTGCCGGATGTGGGAGTTCTATCTCGCCGGGTCAGAAGCCGCCTTCCGCTTTCAGGGCCTGATCGTATTCCAGATCCAGATGGTCAAGCGGATCGACGCACTGCCGATCACCCGCGACTACATGATCGAGACCGAGCGCCGCTACAAGCGCGGCGGGATTGCCGAAACCGATCGACGACTGGCTGGCGAATAACTGCGAACACGGACGAATCGCGGCCGATTTGCATCGTGCAAGCGCGTTTCTAGAGGTCTGTGCATAGTGGGGATGACGCGGGTAATTCAGCGGTTCTGAGGATCGCGGCGTCCGGCAATCTGTTAGTTTCCGCGCATGACACAGACCGCCCTCCTCGCACCCGACAAGCTCCGTGCCCAGGCCGCCTCCGACGAGCCGCTGGAGTTTCGTCAGCCGCCCCACAACATCGAAGCCGAGCAGGCCCTGCTTGGCGCGATCCTGGTCAACAACGAGGCCATGGACCGCGTGGTCGGCTTCCTCGATCCGACCCATTTCTACGATCCGCTGCACCAGCAGATCTATGAGATCGCGGGCAAGCTTATCCACGCCGGCAAGCAGGTGACGCCGATCACGCTGCGCACGTTCTTCGAGAACGCCGAACCGATCGACACCAACCTGACCGTGCCGCAGTATCTCGGCCGCCTCGCCGCCAGCGCGACGACGATCATCAACGCCACCGACTACGGCCGCACCATCTATGACCTCGCCACACGGCGCTCGCTGATCACCATCGGCGAGGAGATGGTCAACACGGCTTACGACAGCCCGGTCGACTTCCCGCCCGAGAAGCAGATTCAGGAGAGCGAAAGCCGCCTCTACGAACTGGCTGAAAGCGGCAAGTACGGCCAGGGCTTTCTCAGCTTCGGCAGCGCGCTGACGCAAGCCATCGAGATGGCCAACAGCGCCTACCAGCGCGACGGCCATCTGTCCGGCCTGTCTAGCGGGCTGACCGATCTCGACAGCAAGCTCGGCGGTTTGCAGAGCTCGGACTTGATCGTCCTCGCCGGCCGCCCCTCGATGGGCAAAACGGCGCTGGCCACCAACATCGCCTACAACGTGGCCAAGAAGTTCCGCTCCGAGACCCAACCGGACGGCACCGAGAAAGCCGTGGACGGCGGCGTCGTCGGTTTCTTCTCGCTCGAAATGTCGGCCGAGCAGCTCGCCACCCGTATTCTGTCCGAGCAGGCCGAGCTGTCGTCGGAGAAGATCCGCCGCGGCATGATCACCGAGCAGGAGTTCGGCCGGCTGGTGTCGGTCAGCAAGGAGATGAGCAAATCGCCGCTGTATATCGACCAGACCGGCGGCATCTCGGTGGCGCAGCTTGCGGCGCGCGCGCGAAAGCTCAAGCGCCAGCGCGGCCTCAACCTGCTGGTCGTCGACTATTTGCAGCTTCTCACCGGTTCGGCGCGCAAGTCGGCCGAAGGCCGCGTGCAGGAAGTCTCGGAAATCACCACCAGCCTCAAGGCGCTTGCCAAGGAACTGGAAGTCCCGATCATCGCGCTGTCGCAGCTCTCGCGTGCGGTGGAACAGCGCGAAGACAAGCGTCCCCAGCTTTCGGACCTGCGTGAATCGGGCTCGATCGAGCAGGACGCCGACGTCGTCATGTTCGTGTTCCGCGAGGAATATTACGTCGAGCGTCAGAAGCCGAGCGAAGGCACGGCCGAATTCAATGAATGGCAGCAGAAGATGATCGCGGTTTCAGGCCGGGCCGAGGTGATCATCGGCAAGCAGCGTCATGGTCCGGTCGGCACCGTCCAGCTCGCATTCGAGGGCAACTTCACCCGCTTCGGCAATTTGGCGCGGGAGTATCAGCTGCCCGACCGCGAGGAATGAGCTATTAAGCATGCATGGCACTCGCGACTGAAATCGGCTCCACGGGCGTAAGCCCGGCGACGAGCGATCTGATCCCACCCGATGCGCGCGCCGTGCTGCGCATCGATCTCGATGCCCTGCGCTCCAACTGGCGGCGGCTGAATGAGGCGTCCGGCTCGGCCGAATGCGCCGGCGTGATCAAGGCCGACGCCTATGGCCTGGGCATCGAACAGATCTGCCGCGCGCTCACCGATGAGGGCTGCCGCACGTTCTTCGCCGCTACGCTCGACGAGGGCCGCCGTGTGCGCGCGGTGCAGCCGGGCGCTGTCATCTACATCCTCGATGGACTGTTGCCGGGTGCTGCCGCCTACTACTCTGGCTTTGACCTGCGCCCGTGCCTGTCGAGCCTGGAAGAAATCAAGGAATGGGCCGCCTACTGTCGCCAGCGCAAGCGGCGCCTGCCTGCTGCCATTCACCTCGACACGGGCATGAACCGTCTCGGCCTGCCGGAAACGGAAATCGCGGAACTGGCCGCCGATCCGGCTATCCTGGGCGACTTCGAGAACACGCTGATCATGAGCCATCTGGCCTGCGCCGATACGCCGGACAGCCCGATGAACGAGGCGCAGCGCGAACGCTTCGAGCGGCTGACCGCGATGCTTCCACCTGCGCCGCGCAGCCTCTCCAACTCCGGGGGCGTGTTCCTTGGCCCGGCTTATCACTACGACCTCGTTCGCCCCGGCATTGCGGTGTACGGCGGTCGGGCGCTGGAAAATCGGCCCAACCCGATGCAGACGGTGGTGCGCCTATCCGCCCGCGTGCTGCAGGTGCATGAGGCGGCATCCGGCGAAGCCGTCGGTTACGGCGCGACCTATCCGCTGAAGGAGCCGACGCGCATCGCCACCATCGCCTGTGGTTACGCCGACGGGTTCCTGCGCGCCATCAGCAGCAGTTCTCGGGGCAGGCCCGGTCCGGTCGGCTTCATCGGCCCGCATCCGGTTCCGGTCATCGGCCTGGTGTCGATGGATCTGATCACGCTCGACGCCAGCAACGTGCCGGAAGAGCTGGTGCATCGCGGCGCCTGGGTGGAAGTCATGGGCGACCGGGTGAGCCTGGATGACCTGACCGATCGCGCCGGCACCATCGGCTACGAACTGCTGGCGCGGCTCGGACGTCGCGTGCATCGCATTTACGAGGGAGCGGGGGTCTGATTAGCATGGTGCGACTTGGGATCGTCGGCTGCCTCGCGCTGCCGGAACAGCGCTGAGTCATGGCCAAGGCGGCGAAATCCTCCTACGTCTGCCAGAATTGCGGCGCCGTTTCCTCGCGCTGGGTCGGCAAATGCCCTGGCTGCGGCGAGTGGAACGCACTTGAGGAAGAAGCCGACGCCGGCCCGACCCCGCCAGGATCGGGCCTGACAAAAGCCACGCGCGGCCGCGTCATCTCCCTGGAAGCCCTGTCCGGCAGCTCCGAACCACCCCCGCGCATTCCGACCAGCCTCGCCGAACTCGACCGCGTGACCGGCGGCGGCATCGTGCCGGCATCGGCCATGCTGATCGGCGGTGAGCCCGGCATCGGCAAATCGACGCTTCTGCTACAGCTTGCTGCCTCGCTGGCCAATTCCGGCCGTCGCGCGATCTACTTCTCCGGCGAGGAAGCCGTGGCACAGGTTCGGCTGCGCGCCGAGCGGCTGGGACTGGCCGGCGCTCCGGTGGCGCTGGCGTCCGAAACCAATCTCGCAAACATCCTGGCCACCGCCGCCGACGGCAAACGCCCTGATCTCGTGGTCGTGGATTCGATCCAGACACTGTGGACCGATGCCCTCGATGCTGCGCCGGGCACCGTCAGCCAAGTGCGCGCCGCCACGCAGTCGCTGATCCGCTTCGCCAAGTCGCACGGCAGCGCGCTGCTGCTGGTCGGCCACGTCACCAAGGAAGGCCAGATCGCCGGTCCCAAAGTGGTCGAGCACATGGTCGACACCGTGTTGTACTTCGAAGGTGATCGCGGCCATCCCTTCCGCATCCTGCGCGCGGTGAAAAACCGCTTCGGCCCGACCGACGAAATCGGCGTGTTCGAGATGGTCGGCCAGGGGCTGCGCGAAGTCGCCAATCCGTCGGAGCTGTTCCTCGGCGATCGCGATACGTCGAGCCCGGGCACGGCAGTGTTTGCCGGTATCGAGGGCACCCGGCCGCTGCTGGTGGAAATCCAGGCCCTGGTGGCCCCCTCGACGCTTGGGCAGCCACGGCGCGCGGTGGTCGGTTGGGACGGCAGCCGCCTGTCGATGCTGCTGGCGGTGCTCGATGCACGCTGCGATGTGAGCTTCGCGCAACACGATGTCTACCTGAATGTCGCAGGTGGTTTCAAAATCAACGAGCCCGCGGCCGATCTTGCCGCCGCCGCCGCCCTTCTCTCGTCACTATCAGGTGTTGCTCTTCCGCAGCACCACGTCTACTTCGGTGAAATCAGCCTGTCGGGTGCCGTCCGCGCGGCCACCCATATGACCCTCCGGCTTAAAGAATCGCAGAAACTGGGCTTTAAGCAGGCTCTGTTGCCGCAGGCGGGCGAGGTCGATGAAGCAGCGTTGACGCTTTCTTTGCACCGCATAGCGCATGTGAAGGCGCTTGCGGAGCAGTTGTTGCCATGCGACTGAACGTATGGGGGGCCGTCCCCTTACGGCACAGCATATTCAGGAGCCTCGACCGATGATCGGGCCGCTTACGTATCTTGATGCCGCCCTTATTGCGATCGCCTTCCTTTCGGGGCTGCTCGCCATGTACCGGGGGCTGACGCGCGAAGTTCTCTCGATCCTGTCGTGGATCGCGGCGGCTGCGGCCGTGCTTTACTTCGTGCTGTTCCACAAGGACATCGCGCAGGGGTTGGCGAGCGAAATCAACGCGCCTGTCGCCATTGCGCAAATCGCCATCGGCGCCATCATCTTCCTGATCGTGCTGGTCATCGTGCACCTGATCACGGCGCGAATCTCCGATACGATTCTCGACAGCCGGGTCGGGATGATCGACCGCATCCTCGGTTTCCTGTTCGGCTTGGCGCGAGGCTTCGTGCTCGTGGTCATTCCCTACATGTTCTACGTCTCGTTCGTGCCGGATCCGCAACAGCAGTACCCCTGGGTGCGCGAGGCGCGGTCATTGCCGATGATCCAGAGCACCGGCGACTCCTTGCGCAACCTGCTGGAGCGGTACATGCCGTCTTCGCTTTCGGGTAACCCTAGTCAGCAGGGCGCGACGACTTCTCCCAAGATTCATGACGTTGCGCTGTTGTCTGGCTGTAAAAATCCTATATCTGTCGTTCAGCCCGAGAGGCCGTCGGCGCACGCCTGACGCCACAGCCTTCCGGATCGCGAATTCGTCGTCACGGACTGCGGGAGGTTAGCGATGGCGGGCAAGGCGGATCGGCTTGAGCTCCAGGATGAAGATAGCGCAGCTTGGCTTCGCTACGGCGACGACCGGCTGCGTGAAGAGTGCGGCGTTTTCGGCATCCTCGGGCACGAGGACGCGTCGACGCTGACAGCGCTCGGCCTGCACGCCCTGCAGCACCGTGGACAGGAAGCCGCAGGTATCGTCACCTTCGACGGTAAGCAGTTCCATTCCGAGCGCCGCCACGGCCTCGTCGGCGATCACTTCAACAAGGTCGACGTCATCCGCCGTCTTCGCGGACATAGCGCAGTCGGTCATGTGCGCTACTCGACCACCGGCGAAACCATCCTGCGCAACGTTCAGCCGCTGTTCGCCGACCTCGACACCGGCGGCTTCGCGGTCGCGCACAACGGCAACCTCACCAATGCCCTGACGCTGCGTCGTGAACTGGTCAACTCCGGCGCGATCTGCCAGTCGACCTCCGACACGGAAGTTCTGCTCCATCTCATCGCGCGCTCCAAGAAGCGGCGCATCGTCGAACGGCTGATCGACGGCCTGCGCCAGATCGAAGGCGCCTACGCCTTTGTCTGCCTCACCAACGACATACTGATCGGCGCACGCGACCCCGTCGGCATCCGCCCGCTGGTGATCGGCCGCCTCGGCACCTCCTACGTGCTGGCCTCCGAGACCTGCGCCCTCGACATCGTCGGCGCCGAATTCGTGCGCGAGGTCGAGAACGGCGAAGTCGTCGTCATCACCGCTGACGGCCTCGAAAGCCATCGTCCGTTCCCGAAACGCCCGGCCCGTCCGTGCATCTTCGAGTACATCTATTTCGCCCGCCCAGACTCGGTCTCCGGCGGGCGAAGCGTTTATGACGTTCGCAAGAACTTCGGCATCGAGCTGGCTCGCGAGTCACTCGTGCCTGCCGACGTGATCGTTCCGATTCCCGACTCTGGCGTGCCCGCTGCGATCGGTTATTCGCAGTTCTCCGGCATTCCCTACGAGCTCGGCATCGTCCGCAACCACTACGTCGGCCGCACGTTCATCGAGCCCGAGCAGCGCATCCGCCAGCTCGGCGTGAAGCTCAAGCATTCCGCGAACGTCGGCGTCATCCGCGGCG
>JAEZBU010000290.1 GCA_023426855.1 Pseudomonadota bacterium
CCCTGCGACGCCAGCGCTTCGGTCATGCGCTCGCTGTCATAGACGTTCATCTGGCAGCCGAACGTCTTGATGAACACCTTCCGGGTGTCCGACATGCGTCGTCCTCGTCTCAGTGGCCGAAACCCGCGCCCCCGACGCGGTTGCAGTGCAACATACTATACCGTCAAGCTATGGCTTAGGTTCCCTAATATTTCGTCGCAGGCACAAACCGCAAGCCCCTTCGCCGGCCCACCAAGCAAGCCCGATTGTCTAGTCCTTTTCGGGTGTTACGTCGAGTGGTGGGTTTATTTTACTGTCATCTTGCGATCCGGTTGAAGGCACTGTGACAGCCGGGCTGCGCTGCACATAGTGATTGCGCAACAGGTCCACGACTGCCTGTCGGACCTCTGTTTCGGTATAGCGCGCCAGCTCTTTGCGGTCGGCGAAATCGCTCAGCGGCACCGGATCGCTGATCCGAATGCGCACATCCAGCGGCCCCGCCTTCAGCAGCGCCCAGGCGTGACTGCCCATTTCCATATCGCCATACCAGCCGACGAGCGGACGATCGGCGCGACCCAGCGGGACGCCATGCAGGTGCGTATAAACGATCGCCAGCGTCTGTACGCACACGCCTGCCTCGCTGCCAGCATGTGCCCGCGATGGCTTGGCTGCCGCGAACAGCGATGTCTTGAACGGCAGCACACGATTGCCGTCACTGGATGTCCCTTCCGCGAACAGGACGACGGAATCACCAGCTTTGAGGCGCTCCATGATCTCGCCTGCCGTCTCGCCCACCGTTCCGCGCCGCTGGCGATCGACGAAAACCGATCGCTGCAATCTCGCCAGCATGGAAACGCCCGGCCAGGTGCCGACCTCTTTTTTGGCCACGAACGACAGCGGCGTGACCGCCGACAGCACCGGAATGTCGAGCCAGGAGGTGTGATTGGCAACGATCAGCGCGGGAACGTTTTCCGCAACGCGCCCCTCAATGTGCAGGCGGATGCCCAGCAACCGGCACACGCGCCGGTGATACCAGTTGGGAAAGCGGCGCGCGGCGCCTGGAAACGCCCGCAGCAGCACGGCTTGCACCGGCATCAGCGGCAACGTCATAGCCGCGAAAGCGGCCAGGATCGCTGTTGCCCGCAACGCTCCGGGGCGCTTTGCAACGGTCCGGCGCGTGGGGTTGGGGGCCATGACGGAGTCTGAAGCCGGTTATTCGCTCAGGATTTCTTGCGGCGCAGCGGCACGCCGTGCAGCTCAAGCTTATGCCCGACGAGTTCGAAGCCGAGTTCGCGCGCCACGCGTTCCTGCAACTTCTCGATTTCCTCGTTGCGGAACTCGATCACTTCGCCGCTTTCAATGTCGATCAGGTGGTCATGATGCTCGCGCGTCGCCTCTTCATAGCGCCGGCGGCCTGCTCCGAACTCCCGCCGTTCCAGGATGCCTTTGTCCTCGAGCAGCTTCAGCGTGCGGTAGACGGTCGACATCGAAATACGGGCATCAACGAGATTGGCGCGGCGGTAGACTTCCACGACGTCAGGGTGATCGTCGGCGGCGCTCAACACACGCGCGATCGTGCGCCGCTGCCCCGTCATCCGCAGACTATGCTCAGCGCACAACTGCTCGATACGGCTCGGCGTCTCGGGTGATTTCGCAGCAGCGCGCACCGCCTTCAATTCCGGTGGCGCCCGGCGTGGCTCAGCTACAGCCTTGCTCGCGGTCTTGCTTGTCATGGTCCGCATATAATTGGGCTTCGCCCACCCCGTCCACCTCTGCGTGTTACGGAGCAAGAACTTTAGCCATAATAACGGCGTCGGCACCGTCTTTACCCGGACGATCGTAGTATCTGGACCGCCGCCCGACCTCCACAAAGCCCAGGCCGGCATAGAGCGACTGGGCAGGTCCATTGTCGGCGGCGACCTCAAGGAACATGCGTGTCGCGCCACCTTGTGTGGCCCGCTCCAGCGCCTCGGCCAAGAGCCGCGCTGCAATGCCGTGCCGCTGCCAGGATTGCGCGACGCCGATGGTCAGGATCTCAGCCTCGTCCACGACCACACGGCACACGATAAATCCTGCATCACTCGCAGGCGCGCCAGCTTCCGCCAGCAAGGCGATGGCATTTGCGCCCTGCATCAACGCAACGAAGCTGTCCGCATCCCAACCCGGCTGAAACAGCTCACCGTGCAAGCGGGCGAGGCGCGTCACGTCGCCGAGATTGGCGTCACGGATGTTCAGCGGCGTTTGCATGATGCGCCCATCACGCGCGCGGCAGGGATTTGCCGAGCTGCGGCTTGGCATCCGGCAGGCGCAAGTAAAGCGGTAACAGCGGTTTGCGTTCAGAAAGGCGTGGCGCAAGGGCCGCGAGAGCCCGCGCATCAGGCTGCAAATCCGGCAGCGCGGTCTCGACCGCATATCCCAGCTCCGCCGCAGCGCTGGCAAAGGCCAACGCGCCTGAACCGACGCACACAACCGCGCTCTGTGGGGCGCGTAGCACGGCCTGATCCGGCAACAGCAGCTCGGCGGCAGTGAAGGGATCGCCGGTCGCGGGGTCAATGTATTGGATGAAAACTTGGCCCGCGCGCGCATCCATGCACACCGCGAGCGCGCGTCCAGCCAAACCCGCCTGCAATGCGGCAATCGCCTGCTGGCCCATCACGTGCAGGCTCGTCGTGGCGCGAATGGGACGTTGCGCGGCCAGAGCCAGTCCACGCGCCGCCGCCACGCCGACACGCAAGCCGGTAAACGTGCCCGGTCCTTCCGTCACCGCGATGACGTCGATGTCCGTCAGCGCACCGCCGGCCTCGGCCAGAACCTCCTCGATCATCGGCATCAGCCGCTCGGCATGCCCCGTGGCCATCGTCTCGTACCGCCAGACGACGTCGCGCGCGCCAGCACCCGACGCGGCAGCGCGGGTTAGCGCAACCGAACAAGCGCCGAAGCAGGTATCGAAGGCGAGAACGTTCATGGGGTGAGGCTATAGCGGCCCCCGACGGCGGGCGCCAGAGCCGCGACGTCAGCTAGATAATTTTGGCAATGTCGTTGAAATCAAAGCGCGGCGAGCGCGGGAACAAGCCGGCCGGATCGCCGTAGCCCAGGCTGCAGATGAAGTTCGATTTTACATTGGTATCGGCGAAGAACTCGCGATCCACCCCGGCATTGTCGAAGCCGGACATCGGGCCGGCGTCGAGCCCCAGAGCACGCGCCGCCAGGATGAGATAAGCGCCTTGCAGCGTGCCGTTACGAAAAGCGGTCGTGCGCGCGTGCGCTTCGCTGCCGCTGAACCAGCTCCGCGCGTCGGGCTCGTGCGGGAACAGCCTGGACATATGATCGTAGAACTTCAGATCGTAGCCGATGATCGCCGTCACCGGCGCCGACATCGTCTTGTCGCGATTGCCGTCCGACAAAAGCGGCTTCAGCCGCTGCTTTGCCTCCGGCGATTTCACGAACACCAGCCGCGCCGGCGATCCATTGGCGCTGGTCGGACTCATTTTCATGAGATCGACCAGCTCCTTGAGCACATCGTCGGGGACGTCGCGGGGCTGCCACTTGTTATGCGTACGGGCGCTCAGAAAGAGCTGTTCCAGCGCATGCTTATCGAGGCGGTCCGCCATCGCCGCGTCAGACGGCCTGGACTTCCTGGACGTCCGGACAGAAGTGACGCAGCAGGTTTTCAATGCCGTGCCGCAGCGTCGCCGTCGAACTCGGGCAGCCGGCGCAAGCGCCACGCATGTGCAGGTAGACGACACCGTCACGGAAGCCGTGGAACGTGATGTCGCCGCCGTCCTGCGCAACCGCCGGGCGCACGCGGGTGTCGAGAAGATCCTTGATCGTAAGGACGGTTTCCTCGTCCTTCGGATCGTAATTGCCACCGGCGACGTCGTTCGCGTTCTCAGCCTCCCGCACCGGCGAGCCCGACATGAAGTGATCCATGATCGCGCCAAGGATGGCCGGCTTGATATGCTGCCACTCGGAGTCGTCCTTGGTGACCGAAATGAAGTCGGACCCGAGGAACACGCCCTTCACGCCCTCGACCTCGAATAGGCGGGCAGCCAGAGGTGAGTCGCTCGCCTCGTCCGAGGTGCGGTAGTCCGCCGTGCCCTCGCCGAGGACCGACCGGCCAGGGATGAACTTCAACGTTGCCGGATTTGGGGTCAATTCGGTCTGAATAAACATGTCTTCTTGCTCCTTGGACCCAGGCCGCATGGACGCCCAGGCTCCGGTCTCCCAGCCTCATTTAGAATTGTTCTACTATGTGGCAAGGTTCCGGTCAAAAGTCGATACGCAAGAGATGGGTTTTCAAGCCAGAGCTTGCAAATCCTCAAGCGTCAGATTTCCGGGCACGATGGTAATCGGGATCGGGAATGAACCAGCCGTCGTGCCGGCAGCGAGTGAAGCCACGAGCGGTCCCGGGCCTTGCGCCTCAGTCGCCGCGCCGAGGGTCAGAACGGCGATGTCCTCGTCCTCGTCGATCATCGACAGGATGGTCTCCGCCTTCTTCCCCTCGCGGACAACCTCCTCGGTCGGTACGGTCTCAAAGCCGGCCGTATTCAGCTTGCGCCGGAACAATCGAAATAGCGCTTTGGCTTTCGTTGTCTCTTCTTCGAGTTGCACCTGCCGCACGCCGACCCAGTGCTGGTATTCCTGCGGCTCGATGACGTAAAGCAGCAGCACAGACCCGGACGTGTGCGCAACGCGCAGCGCGCTGAAGTAAAGCGCGGCCTCGACCTCGTCAGTCTCGTCGACGATGACGAGATACTTACGACGGTGGCCTTCCTCGAAAACCCGGCGCTTTTTGGTCATGGCCATAACTCATGCTGTCACGTTGCAGTTCGGGCGGCAATCACGACGATAGATCAAGTCACTCGGCGAGAAGTCCCGGCTCGGCAATTGAGAAAAACGGCGACAAACAAACCGTTGTCGGCTTCACCCCCTGATGAAGCCGAGCATATCCTTCACCTGATCCATGATCGGCTTGGCGATCGCACGCGCGCGCCGTGATCCATCCGCCAGAACGCGATCGATCTCCGACACATCCTGAGACAGTCGGCGCATCTCCGCGCCGATCGGGCCGATTTTGTCTACCGCGACCTCACCGAGCGCTTTCTTGAAGGTCGAGAACGGCCCGCCGCCGAAATCACGCAGCACCTGATCGCGGCTAACGCCCGCCAGCGCCGCATATATACCCACGAGGTTCTCGGCTTCCGGCCGCTCCGCCAGACCGGCGGCTTCCGTCGGCAGCGGTTCCGGATCGGTCTTGGCCTTCTGGATCTTGCGCGCGACCGTATCGGCGTCATCCATGAGATTGATGCGCGACAGGTCTGAGGGATCGGACTTCGACATCTTCTTCTTGCCGTCGCGCAAGCTCATGACGCGCGTCGCCGGACCAGTGATCACGGGTTCCGGCTGCGGGAAGAAGATGCCGTCCTCGTAGCCTGCCTTGACGATCGCGCCACGCAGATCATTGTTGAACTTCTGCGCGATGTCGCGCGCCAGCTCGAGATGCTGCTTCTGGTCCTCGCCAACCGGAACATGCGTGGCGCGATAGACGAGAATGTCAGCCGCCATCAGGTTCGGATAGGCATACAGGCCGACCGACGCGTTCTCGCGGTCCTTGCCGGCCTTCTCCTTGAACTGGGTCATGCGGTTCAGCCAGCCAAGCCGGGCGACGCAATTGAAAACCCAGGCCAGCTCCGCGTGCTCCGAAACCTGCGACTGGTTGAAGATGATGCTCTTCTTGGCATCCAGGCCACAGGCGATATAGGCCGCCGTCACCTGACGAATGGCATTGCGCAACTCGTCGGGATCCTGCCACACGGTGATCGCGTGCAAATCCACGACGCAATAGATGCACTCGTGCGTCTCCTGCAGCTTGATCCACTGCAACATGGCGCCGAGATAGTTGCCGAGATGGAGCGAGCCTGTCGGCTGCATGCCCGAAAAGACGCGCGGCGTGATCGTCGTAGCCGTCATAGGAATCCTGCTTTGCACTGAAGTCGTGGGGTTATCGCGCGCTCGGCTGACTGGCGCAAGCCCGCTGGTGAGCAGTCGCCCGGCTCAGGCTGGTCCGGAAGTGCGCCGCAAACCGGTCATTAACCGACGAATGGTCATCGCGCCGGTCAATTGAACGGCGGCGATGTATACGATAACGCCTGCGCCGACCAGCGCGATCAAAGCGCCGAAACGTTCCAACTGAGACGGTCCACGCAGCCACGGCGCCAGCAGGTCGGCTGCAAACCATAGCGCGGCCGCCATGATCAGGCTCGATAGCAGGATCAGCGGCAGACTGCGCAGCAACAGCCGGTCGGCCACGAAATCTCCTCGCCGGATCAGGCCGGACCACAAGAGCCCGGCATTGAGCCAGCCACCCAGCGTCGTCGCCAGCGCGATACCCATGTGCGGGAGAAGCCCCGCCCTGCGGAACAGGAAGAACAGCGCGATGGAGCCCAGGGTGTTCGCGATCAGGCTGATCACCGCATACCGCATCGGCGTGCGCGTGTCCTCGCGTGCGAAGTAGGCCGGCGAGAACACCTTGATCATGACAAACGCCGGCAGGCCGAAGGCAAATACAGCCAGCACCGCTGACGTCTGCGCCGTATCCAGCGCCGTGAATGCTCCGCGCTCGAACAGGACCTTCACGATCGGCCCCGGCACGACGGCGAGCGCCAGTGCAGCCGGCACCGTCAGCAACATGGCAAACTCCAGCGAGCGGTTCTGGCTTTGCAGTACGCCCTCGCGATTGCCGGCCCTGAGCTGGCGCGACATGTCCGGCAGCAGCACGACGCCGATCGCGATACCGACAATGGCCAACGGCAGCTCATACAAACGGTCGGCATAATAGAGCTGCGAGACCGCACCTGGCTGCTGCGAGGCAATCACTGTCCCGATCATGATATTGAGCTGCGTGACCCCGCCCGCAATCACGCCTGGAATACCGAGCGTGATCAGCCGCCGCATATTGTCCGTCATGCGCGGGCGGCGCAGTTTGAGCGTGAACTTGTTGCGGCGCAGGCCATCGATCAACAACCAGAGCTGCAGGATACCGGCCACGAACACGCCGATAGCCTGGATGATGCCGCCGCCCGGCTCGTTATGGAATCCCAGGGCAAAGCCGATGAAGATCGCGGTCGCCAGCGTGAGATTGAGGACGATCGAAACCGAGGAGCTCTCGACGAACTTGCCGAAAGTGTTCAACACGCCGGAGAACAGCGCGACCAGCGACATGCACAGCAGATAAGGAAACGTGATCTGCGTCAGCAGCACCGCGAGATCGAACTTTTCCGGCGTGGCGCTGAACCCTGGCGCCAGCAGATACATCAGCCACGGCATGCCGATGATCGCGACAACCGTCAGTGCGATGAGGATCGCAAACAGACCGCTCAAGGCCTGCTCGGCGAAATCACGCGCCGCATCGCGACCACGTTCCTCCAGCTCCTTGGCGAACAGCGGAATGAACGCGGAGTTGAACGCCCCCTCGCCAAACAGCCGCCGAAACAGGTTGGGAAATCGGAACGCGACGTTGAATGCGTCCGCGACCATTCCAGAGCCGAACGCCCAGGCAAACAGGATGTCACGCACGAAGCCGAGCACCCGGCTGACCATCGTCAGCCCGCCTACGGTGGCAAAGGAACGGTAGAGCTTCATGCCACCATATCCTGGCAAGACAGAACGCCGGATAAACGCTCGCGGATCGCCGCCTGCCGCGTCTCGCTGTCGATCTTCTTCGACGTCAGGTCGGTCACGTAGAACACGTCGACGGCCTTCTCGCCGTAGGTGGTAATGTGCGCGGAGGTGATGTCGAGATTGAGATCGGACAGCGTATTGGTCAGATCGTACAACAAGCCGGGACGGTCTCGCCCCGCCACCTCGATGACCGTGAATTGATCCGACAGCGCATTGTTGATGATGATTTCAGGCTCGACCGTGAAGGCCGTGATGCGCCGTTCCGGCGGGCGCCGCTGCGCCATCAGCGTCGCAACGCGCACCTCGCCGTTCAGCGCCCGCTCGATGGTTTTCACGATGCGGTCGATACGGCGGGATTCGTCGTCGTCCTCGACGAACGCGCGCTGCAAAAGGAAAGTGTCGAGCGCCATGCCATCGCGCGTG